>NZ_CP082919.1 GCF_019931755.1 Sutcliffiella horikoshii
GAAAAAAGGGGATTTTATTGGTATTGTCGAAATATAGAAAATAAGAAAAACCGCCCTGTCTTTGGTCGGATAGGCGGTTTCTCGAATCGAGCAAGGGGTTAATCCCTTAATTAATGTATTGGTTATTTATATTCTACCATATTGGGATTAATTCCTGCTACAAAAGGGAGAGAAAAATGTAGTGGGAAAAAATGTTATAGACTTTGAAGAAGCAGAAAGAAATGCTAGAAAACGAGATTTTGAAAAAGATATAGAAGCTAGATCAAGAGCAGAACAACTAAAAAAATCGTTACTAGACCAATTAAAAGAACTTACTGGTGATGAGCATTTTATCGGAACCAGTAAAGACCCATTTGCAGGGGAGCCATTTAATCAGACAATGCATAGGAACTTAGATTTGTTAAATCAAATTGGCTATTTAAATCAAGCAGAAGAAAGTTTTTTATTTAGGATTCAAGCTTATTTAGAATTTAAAAGTAATGTAATTATTTGCAGGCAAGATAAATTTAAAAAGAAGAAAAAGAACTTTGAAGATGATTTTGTTCTTCCTAAATCGGCAACTGTTTCTGATATTGCTGAAATGATAGGGAAATCAAGACAACAAACCTCTTTAATTATGAATAGCTTGAAGAAAAAAGAGATTCTTTTAAATCCTGAAGGGGCAGGGCATATTATTGAAAATGGACGAACTGTAAGCCCTAGAACGTGGATTGTAAATCCTTACATTATGATTTGTGCACCTAGAAAAAATAATGTTCAGTTGGACAAGCTTACTTTGAGATTATTCCAACACTCTTTAAAAAATCTTAAAGATCAGAATGGCAAAAAGGTAACTTTACCTGCAAGATTTTTTTAATAAGATTTTAGATCGTATCTGATAAATGATACGATCTTTTTTATTAATTGGTTTTTTTTAGGTGTCATGAATTCCTGATACTTCTATCTCTTTTTGTCAGGAAAACCTGACACCCCTAAAACCACAAAAAACACAGTCATATCAACGCTTTGAACCCTTTTAAACGAACTCTCTCTATTATCACTATTGTTTAATAGCAATTCGCTCTTTGTTTTGTAATCTTATTTTCTTGTATTTTTCGTTAATGTCCTGAAGACTAAAAGGTTGCCATTAAGGCAACCAAGTTCTACTAAGAAGTGAAGTTTTTATAAGTGTTACTGTGATCTCCTTTTATATCAAAGCTTCCATCCTTAACTTACAATTTTTCAGTTTGGTCTTCTGTACTCCTTTATTCAATATTAAATTGAACTTAGTTATTTTCGATTATTTTCATACATATATTTTAATATGGGGAGGTTGTCTAATTGACTGATAAGAAGAGATTTTTAATATCGAGTATTATAGGTATTATTGGTTCATTAATGGGATTTTATTTGTGGAAAGATTCTATTCCGCAGTATTATGGGGATACAAATGTGGAATGGAAATATATATTAAGGATAGAGAAAATATTATTTCTTTACATTCCTAGTTCTATTGCTATTATAGCTTCAATATTTCATCGAAAAACTTTAATGTTACTAGCTTTTATATTAAGTTTACCTGTAACAAAGTATCTAGGGGTGAATGGATTTTTCGATACTTTTCCTCTTGTCTTTTATCCATTGATTTGTTACATGTTTTCTTTTTTACTAATGTTAATACCCTTTGAAAAATCTCATAAAAATTTGTAAAGAGGACAAGTTATAGCTATAGCTATAACTTGTCCTCTAATGTTTTATCTTTGAGTTAGTCTTTTATTTGACCAAAACCTTTCACATATTGACCATCATCATTTTTTCTCATAGTGAATCCCCATCTTCCACCTTTTTTATCTGATATTATCCAAGACTTAGTTACTGTTCCGTTTCTATCAAATTGCTGTACACCCATGTATACACCTACACCTAAAGAGTTAGCTCTATACAAATCGACATAATAAATAGCGCTAGTACCAGTACCAGATGCAGAACTATTATTTGTCATAGTTATTTTATAATTAGTGATGATGCTTGGATATAAGTCATATAAGTTGGATTGTAAATAATTTCTGAATTCAAAGTTATATGCATAAGATGCTGCCATTGCACTTGTTGGGAGGATCATAAAAATACTAAGAAATACTATAGATATAAATTTTTTTATTTTCATATCTTACCTCCTAAGGTTTAATATTTTCATATTTTTTTCACTTTCTCCATCAATGGTTTTAACTACTTTAATTAGGATCGGAAGAAATAATTTTATAATCCCAAATCCTAAAATAGCACCTACAGTATTTAAAATTAAATCATCTACATCAAAACTTCGGTAAGTAACACCGATAATAAGGGATATTAAAGTCTGAACAAATTCAATTGTGAATGATGCTAGAAAACCTAATATTATTATATTTTTAAATTTTTTAACTTGATTCCATAGTAAAGGGGCATAGAATCCAAGCGGCATTAACAAAAGAATATTACCACCTATCTGTTTAATCCAAAGATCCATATTGTTGTAATCAAATGTTTTGTACATAGTGGCGAATGGAATTAAATTAGTTTTAGCTGCTGTATCGGTTTCAAGCATACTTTTAATTAGTATTTTATCTATTGGAATCGGGAAGAGTGTTACTTTAATAAGTAAAATTAGGTAGATAAAAAAAGATAAATTGATTAGTTGTTTAATAAGAGTTGTTTCTTTTTTTCGAAAATAAAAGAAGCATAAAGTAACTGTAAGATATATCCCTAATAGAGCCATAAGGTGGAGTTCAACGAAGAAAAACAATCTGTTTCTCCTTTCTAAAATTATTTATTTTTGTTATTTTGTTATCACCTCATCTAATTTTTTATTAAATCTATTTATAGTAATTCAACACTTTTAGATAATTACCTTGTTTATTTATACAATTTTTTTTATTTTTTACATAAATGGAAAAAAATGTAATTTTATGTCGGATTATTTCGTTGGTTGTAAACTTTTTTGTATATAAGGATTAGAAGTTAACATAATCACCCTTATCGGGACCTAACAAAAAAGCAAACCCTGGAATTCCGCCAAAATTGGGCAAATTCCAGGGTTTTTGATTTGGGAAATAACGCGAAAATGGGGGTGATAATCCAAAAGGGTGTTCTCCGTTTTTCTCGGAATTACTTCTGTTTACGTGGATGGATCCTTGTTGACAGTTAGAAAAAAGAAGGGTAGTTCTATTTCAGAATTATACTAGGATTGTAAAACTACATAATTATGGTCTATTTGGCGCCATGTAAGCTTTTAAAGGCTCGCCCTTACATGTCTGGTTGTTGTTGCATATACTACACCACCTGGTAAAAAAGGTGGTGTTACTATGAGTTATGATGGAAAAAGTGGTGGAGGATTTGCCTTAGTGGTGGTATTATTTATCCTTCTCATTATTGTAGGTGCTGCATTTGTGGGCGGTGACTCCTACGGAAAAGGGTATTGTTAAAGAAAGTTAATGGCCGGTAAAGTTCCTTCCTTATACAGTTCTCTCCTCTTTTCATATAAAAGGACCTCAACGTAGAGAGGTCCTTTTTGTATATATCATGGTATTACTACATGTTATTTTTCTTCTTGTTTCATTCAAAGTTCTTAGACCGTACGAAGGAAAATTGCAGAGAAAAGGGTAGTTCTAAAATAGAACTACCCCTGTTCTATTTTAGAACCTGGTCTAGAAACTCTTCCACCCTTAATAAACATGAGCATGTGCTCGGCTTCTAATTGGTTGCAGAAGTCAACGAGAGAGAGAATCTCCTGGTCTTCGGGATGGACTTGACCGTTTTTGTCGGGATAGCCAATCCAGTTTTCCTCGACGGCGACGTCTAATGCTCGGTTTAAAAAGTCAATTTGTCGTTCGGTTAGTGGCAGCATGTTGGAACTCCTTCAGTTAGTTTGGTGGATGTAGGCTTGTAGTTCTCGTAAGAGAAGGTCAGCACCATCCCGACTCACGATGATTTTCCCATTGTTAAGGTGGAGATTGGAGGAAGATATGTCGTTGGTAAGCATACAGGCCCCATCTATTTCGTATTTCTTCAAAATGATAAGGTCTTCTTCTATGAATATTTCTAAAGGATCTTTAATGTTGATACCGAGGATATCTCGTGTTTCTTTTGGAATAACGATACGACCTAATGGATCGACTTTTCGTACCATACCTGTTGCCTTCATGAACATTCTCCTAATCTTTTGTATTTCTTCCTTTAATTATAAAGATAAAATGTAAATCTCTCAATCTAGTACTTGTTGAATGTTTCCTCCGTTGAAGGGGGCATCATTTCCATAATTTTTGCCACCAACTTTTTTCTTCTTGAGTGGCAGCAATCTGTTCTTTAACTTCTAACAACATTTTTTTTGTTTCTTGAGACTCTCTTAATGACTGGACTAACTTTAGATCACGGTCATTTTGACTGTTTTCCATTCTGTTCAATTGTTCTTGCATTTGTTGAAGTTGGGCAGAATGTTGCTTTGCTTGTTTTTCAAGAGCTGTTGTAACAGCAGTAGTTATTAGAGTCATAACATCATAACTTTCTTCTTTTTTCTCTATGACGGCATGACCGTTACTTGGTTGTTTAGTACTTCCTAAAATTTTGGCAACAGATTCAAGAGTCATGCCGTTATACTTGCTTAATTCTATGAATCTTTCTAAAGTCGTTATATCTTCACTAGTAAATAATCGATGACCTTGTTGGTTTTTTTGAATGATATACCCCTCTTTTTCAAGGATGGAAATGTACTTTTTAAAGACAGAATCTTTAATTTCTAACTTCTCCATTACGTCTTTTGTTTTATAAATAAGGGTCATAACGTTACACCTCCAACTAATTTTTTCGTCATGACATCATAACATACCTCTTTTTTAGGAAGGGGAAATTAAATAACCCCCCTAAAAAATTAGGAGGGCATGCCACATGTGTTACCAGCCAGCTATGGCGAGGTGATTCTTTGGTTAGGTCTATTCCTACTTCCAAGAGCCAACCCCACAAATGAGGTCGTTAGTAAGATTATATCACGTCGTAGTTCTCGTCATTCTCATACCATTCCACATCATGCCGATTACTTTTATCGAGTAAGAATACCCCGTTTTCAGAGTGTAACACTCGAGTTTTTTGCTTGCTGCGCTTTTCTAGCTCATGTAGATCAAGGAGTAATTCTTCAACAGACTTCTTTTGATTAGTCATTTTATCCCTCCTGAAGCGTAGGAAGAAAAACTTCCTACGCTATTAATTCGGTTATTATCTACTATCTCTCCCCCAAGTTTGTTGACGACTTTTTCCTTTGCTTTTTGTCTTTTGTTGCTGACGTTCACGTTCTCTGGTCATTTCTCTACTTGCTTGTTGAAGTCCTTGCAGGACGGCATCTAACAAGCCAAGTCCTTTTCCTTGAGATTGGATGGCTCCTTGATATTCAGGCACTTTGGCTTCCATTTTGTCGAAAGTCTTCACCTGCTTTTCAAAGTCGGCTCTTCCAGAAACACTTTCCTTTTCCATGTAATTCTTATAGCTATCACGAGCAGTGACAGCCCGATCATACTCTTGCTTTGTGGATTTGGAGACAAGCATTTTCCCTTTCAGGAATGGGTTATTTTCATATTTCTCCACAATAGCTTGGTTCTTTTCATAATTTTCAAGGTAGCCCTTAGCACGTTGCAGGCGTCCTTTCGTCTGTTCGACACGAGAAATTTCTCCTTGAAGTCGTTGGATTTCTTGTTTTTGATGACGGACAGCTTTTTCGATGTTCTCAATTGGAACTCGTTTTCCGTTTCCGTAGAGCTTATTTACTTGATCAACCCTTGAAGCCGTCTGATGGCTCATATGACGCATTTCAGGTCGTTCAGGATACAAAGAAGCCACTTGACGGACAAATGCGTTTTTATGGGCATTCTCGACTTTCTGAAGGACATTACGTTCCGAAGTGATCGTTTGACGAGCATTTCGATTTTTCTCCAGGAGTCCTGGGCGTTCGATTTCATGTTGCGTTTTCACCTGGTTAAATTCCTTTTCGGTCGTGAATCCAAGCTTTTCACGATGGTATTTTAGCTTATCGTCATGGAATTTAATTTGATCTTGCGCATTAGAAATGTCGTTTTCAGCCTGTTCTTTTATCCTTTGATTGCTTTTGAGTTTCAACGGATTAAACCAATTCAGGTTGTCGATTCGCTGTTGGGCTTCCTCCATCTGCTTGTGAAAGGTATTTGTCCATCGGAAATGGTCCGAAGCTTCTCGGATTTTATCATCTTTCCAACGGATGTACTGGTCACCGTTATTAGCTCGTTCTTCCCATTTATCAAGCTGTTCCCGTCTCTTAACAATGTTCGTCATGGTTGGTTCTGCTTTTAAAATCTTAGAAGCGTTTTGCAAGTCCGCACGTTCCGCAGCTGTACTAAATTTTTCGGCTTTTTGCTTTTGTTCTTGCTGGCGAGCCTTCTCTTGTTCGAGTGCTTTCTTCTCTTCTCGGTACTTCTGCAGATCCACGACAAGTGCATTGTACTCCTGACGATCTCGGTTCAAGTTTCCTTTTTCCGTTTGCACACCACGCTTTTCCATCTCATGCGCAACATGGCCAAGATGAACAGTTGGAAGCTGTTCAAGTCCACGTGCTTCATGCGAAAGGTGGGAAATTCGTTCTTGAATCCCCTCTTTTTCTAACGCCTTATTGGCATGGTTCGCCCATTCCTCACGCCATTGTTCAAGAAGCTCTTTCTTGTTCCAGTCACGATTTTTCGGACCGAATCCATCAGCTGTAATTTCTCTAGTCGTCAACATGACATGTGCATGAGGATTTTCTTTATCATCACGGTGAATCGCAATGTCTGCGATCATCCCTTTATCTACAAATTCTTTTTGCACGTAATCACGGATTAATTCTTTTTGTTGGTCATGATTTAATTCGACTGGCAAAGCAATATTAATTTCTCTAGCCAAACGAGAATTTACTCTTGTTTCGGATTGCTCGACTTCATTCCATAAACGGTTACGATCTTGCACCCATTCAGGAGAATTAGAAGGGGCAAGAATCATGGTATCCGGTTGGACTTCTCGAACATAGTATTTCATTTCGCCGGTGCGTTCATCTGTTAAACGTTCACCAGAACGATAAGAAGCAGAAGCGACAGCCGATTGCCCTTTTCCTCTTGAAATAACTTGTGCTGAAAAATGATAGATTGCCATGATTCTCACCTCTCTTTCGTCGCTACGCGAATCCCATTTTGACCGAAACGGAAAAGGAAGTACCGAAGGTGGTTACTTTTCTGTTTTGGCTTCGCGGATAGGCGATTAGTCTTTTGTTGCTTTAGCAACTTGCCTGATAAGGCAAAGGCTTTTTGCTTTTGTTGCGAAGCAACCGCACGACAAACGATAGTTTGTGTAAGTGCGCCCTTGTTCTTCGTTCTTCGGGAATCTATGTCCCACTCCATTGTGACGATTCTTGCCTTTTGTCTAGCATTGTACCACTTGCTCCGATATAATAAAAGAAAAATATGGTATTGCAGGAGGGTTTTAGAATTGGCACGTAAAACGGATGCAGAACGTTTACAAGAATTAGAGGAAAAGATGGAGCAGATTAAGGCAAGGAAACAGCAAGTAGCGAACCGAATACAAGCGAAAGAACGAAAGGAACGCACACGCCGATTGATTCAAGTGGGAGCCATATTCGAGAAGTATTTTGATATTGTGGGGGAAGATCAAGCAGAAAAAGTAGCCTATGGTATGAAGGATGCAGTGGGGAAACACAAGGAAAAATTATTAAACATTGATGTAGAAGAATCAAAGAAAGAAAACAAGTTGGTGTATGAGGTACAAGAGGAACGACTCATCATGCCAGAAGGAGAAAGAGCACCTTATAAAGCTTAATGTCTTTATGGCATTTTATGTTGCCTTAATGGCAACCATAGTTAAGGTTTTTGAAAAAGAAAAGGCGTAAAAAAATACGCCTTTTCTCTAGGTATATAAATAAAGGGGGGAGTTTTACTTTAATTTTTATTTATCCAGCTGTAAATACTTCTCATCAATTTTTTTGTGAATCTTTTCGATGGCTTTATCATCTTTTAGAATCTTATCTTTATTTGCAATGAGAAGTTGTTTTAGGTTCTTTTTCTTCAAAGGTCAGCACCTCCTATATAGGATTTATATGCTTCTTCTAACTCGTTAAGCGTAAGTTCATATAGTTGCGTATTATCTTTTTTGTAAACGCCCTTACGTAAGAGCTGCTCTATAATATATGTCTTTCGAGACTCGACTTGCTTTCGTAATAAAGACAAAGGAAACACCTTCCTTATAATCTAATTGAAAATCATTATCAATTACATTTTACTTGTTCTTTTACTTTTTATCAAGAAATCATAAAAGAGAAGAAAAGCATTCAACGAACGAACCCCCTCATTGCCTGCCAATGAGGGGGTGTCCTGAAGCAATCTGTTGAAGGATTGCCTTCTCGATGTTAGTTATCACTTAAATGCAGTATAACAAAAACTGGGAGGGATGAACAGTGTACCTGGCACATGGAGTAATCGGAACGGACAAGCCTATCTTACGTGAGAAAGAAAAGGATCACTTTACCTGGGAAGAGCTTTTGCACCTAGAGGAAAGAATCGAGGACTATGTTCATTATGGATTCGTCCAGAAAGTCATGCAGCAACAAGTCTTTTTTCTTCCCATCTATGCCAAGGAGCCCATCAAAACGGATCCCTCCAAGGTTTATTACTTATCGAGCCGGCCAAAATAAATCTTTTTTTAAATAAATGGATTTAATGCAACGTCTGTTGTATAATTAATTTATAAAACAAATGTTGTGTTAATGGAGGGTTGTTGAGTGAAGGAATATAGCGTAGAAGAAGTGTTTGACGTCTTGAAAGAGTATAAGATAACGTCTCATATAGAGAGTGTGCGTAGATGGTTACGACAAGGGGTGCTAGAAGGGATTGCTCCCACCTCTCGAAAAGAAGGATGGAAAGTCACCCAAGAAGCCTTAGGGAGGTTCCTGGAAGAACGGCTGCCAAACCAATTCACAACGAATGTTGTAAAAGGAGAATCAGAACCTAACTCAACAAGCGTTGCGAAAGAAGAGATCCGGGCAACCATGTGGATCGAACTCGCCAGGAAGAATATTTGGGAAGGACACCTAGATGTGAAGAAAAAAGCCCTGCAAGCCTGCATCCAACACCGTAAGTATTCGAAAGACTTAGAAGAGAAGGTGTGGCAAGCCTGTCTAGACAACAGCAAAGCCTATAAGCAACCCCGAGTGTTTTATCTCCTGGAAGCATTCGCCTTCGATGGCAACCGATTATTCCTAGATAAAAGCTTTACGTCGTTAGAGGAACAAATTCTTTTCCCTGTGATTGAGTATGTTCGTCTTAACTACAAAACGCCTTAAAGGCGTGAGACAGTTGCCTTAAGGCAACGTTATCTTTTGGGAGGTGATGGGTTGATTTGTTCCTACTGCGAAACAGAAAATAAGGAAGTCGCAAGCCATTGCGATTTTTGTGGAGCTCCTTTGAAGAAGCAGCGTCCGAGAATGAAAGAGTTTTTATATTTGGATCAATGCGAATTACCTTTTAGAGAATTGTCCTCTTTTCATACGTATGACTTATTAATTTTGCTGCGGTTGGTGAGAGAAGAACGAACCAAAGCCTATAATCTCATGAGAAGCCTTCTGAAGGCTCCTGAAGGGGTTTTAATAGATTCGGAGACTCTAATCTTTTCAGAAAGTGAATATCGTCGTTACACGGCCCGTATGAAGGTCATAGAAGGTATCTTGGTGGATCGGATGGGGTACAAGCCAAAACGTGTGGATGATAAACTATTAATGAGTTTACAAGTTAAGATGGAGAAAGCGAAAAGAAAACAGTAATAAATAAGGGGAGAGATGCAGGATGGATAACAACACGATAGAAGCTTTTCATATTAAAAGTATGAATGATGGTGTGCTGAAGTTGAATACGGGTACCATGTATCGTTGGCATATTCCCAAAGCTTTGAGAAAGGAACCTATTCAGCAAGGAGATATTGTGTTAGTCCGTACAGCGCAAGGAAAGTCCAGGGTAGTGGTCATGCAAGTATTTAGAGAAGAGTTTGAGGAAGCAGGAAGAAGTTACAAAAGGGTTCTTAAAGTAATAGAAAGAGCACCTAAAAGGGAGCTTGTTGGTGGAGTTGCCAAGTAATAGTGTGGTG
>NZ_CP082920.1 GCF_019931755.1 Sutcliffiella horikoshii
GCATCTTTGACCAATACCGAAAAATAAATACACAAAAGCGAAAAAAAATTACACAACATGGACAACCAGGGGCGCATAGCCTAGAACATGGTAGCTACCAAAGTAGAGTGTAGAGAGGGTGCAGCACATGTTCAGACAGCGTGTGGAGACGGTGAACTATAAGGATTTCATGAGACGTCAGCATGATATTAAGGTCAAGAAAGAAACGAAGCTTTATAGCCTGATTACGGTTAGTCCTTGGGCTATGTTTGACCCAACGGTCCTAGCGGTGGCCGGTGGATTTCTAGCGATTGTACTTTTGGAGAAGTTCTTGGTCGGCAGTAGCCTTTTTCATCTAGGGGAGTATCTTTCGGAAGCCATAGCTTTTATTTGTCCTATGATCTTTTTTGTGGCACTGGTGTACTTCATCATGACTAATCCATTTATGATGTGGGGTTGATCAGATGGTCAAACAATGGTTAGTCAAGCAACGGGCAAAGGGACAGCTGCTACAAGCCTTTAAGGCCGGAGAGATTGGCATCCCACATAAAACAGGTGAACAAAGGCTGTTCAGATACCCGAAAATAAACGATATCCGGTTTAATTATGAACGCAAAACGCTAACATATGTGTTCACCCTTCCTTATGGTGTGGATCCTAAAATACTGAAAAAGAAAGAGTACGTGTTCCAGCAATTCTTTTCTAAAAGTATCGAACTTAAAGGAGAGATAAAAACATTTACACTTACTGTTTTTGTGACTCAGTTCCCGAATGAAGTGAAATATGATTATGCTGCTATGAAATTAAAAGGTAAGTTGCCTATTCCTGTGGGATTAGATACAAACGGAGCGTTCTACTTTTACGACATGGTGAAAAATCCTCATTTGCTAATCGCGGGGGAAACAGGGTCCGGTAAGTCTACACAAGCAAGGTCCATTATTACAACACTCATTCAGCATCTACCACCGGAGGATCTCCATCTCTATTTATGTGACCTGAAGCTTGGAGACTTCCACATCTTTCGAAAGGTGGAGCATGTGAAAAGTTTCGATACGGAAGCAGTAGGTCTTAAAACAACGTTATTAGGGCTTAAAAAACTCATGAAGAAGCGCGGAATGCTCTTATTAAAGCATGAGGTTTCACATATTGACGATGTTCCCGGAAAGCAACCGTATATTATTCTGGCCATAGATGAGGTGGCTTTGCTGAAGAAGGAAAAAGAATGCATGGAGATTGTGGAAGAGATCAGCAGCATAGGGAGGGCTCTTGGGGTCTTTCTCATTCTGTCCATGCAAAGACCGGATGCGAAACTTTTGGACGGAAAGCTCAAAATTAATCTAACTGTTCGAATGGCCTTTCGTTCAGCTGATGGAATTAACTCGAGAATAGTAATTGATAAGGTCGGAGCAGAGAAATTAGAGCAAACAGGTAGGATGTTACTGAAAATTCAGAGCGAACGAGAACTAAAGGAGATACAGGCTCCATATTTGACCATTGAGGGTGCAAAAATGATTTTAGAGGGGTATAAGGTTCAAGGAGAAGAAAACCTCTTAGAAGCCAAAAACGAGCCCCTAGAGTGCGAAGAGTTGGAGCGGGTTGACGATTGGGGGGAGTTAGACGAATGAGAAAGCGTGATTTAGCAATTTTAAACGATTTGACCCGTTTTCGTTGCCTTACAAGGGATGACATTATAGAACTTCATTTCAGCAACTTAAAAAATCCCGTCACATGTTGTAATACGGTTTTAAAACGGTTGAGGAGAGATTGTCACATAGAAGCTAATACTTCTCAGCAGCCGTTTATTTATTTTTCAGCACCGGCCCCAATTAAAAAAGACTCAACTAAAATTCCACATTTCTTGAGAATAGTCGATTTCTATAAGCAAATAAAAAAGTATGAAGATCCTCACACATTTATAGTGGAGCCGAAATACGGAAAAGGGTTTATGGAGCCGGATGCGTTCATGAGATTTAAGAAAAGGCCTTTCTTTGTGGAAATCCAGCGGTCTGTTTATAGTGAACGAATGATGAATGAGAAGATTAAACGGTATGAAGCTTATTACCATAGTGAGGAATGGAAAAATGAAGCATGGCAGCCGAAAGAGCGAAAACCTATTTTCCCCCGGATAGTCATGATCACAGATACCAGGTACAACATTGAGAGCTCTGTCATAAAAATAATTCAAACGCCAAGTGTAGAAGAGTTTGTGGAAGGATTAGCACCTGTTCACCCTCCTAAACAGGTAAAACAGGAACCCTCCACAGGGATTCAAGTTAACTCTGGGAATCTAAGATACAAGGCCCTGTAAAAAGGGTCTTTTTGGTGTTCCAAAACCTTAAATAGTTGGAGTTCTGGAGCGGGTGAAATCCTGTGCCCGGCATGGGTTTAAGTATATGAGTCCATTCATAGGGTCAAGTTCATATACCTACCCTATGAGTTTGACCCTATGACTTTGGAGTGTGGAATTTAGTTTATTTTGGTTTATTTTAAATGCATTCTGTTTATTTACGTTCATTTAACCATCCACCGTTTGTTTTATCTTCCCAAGTGAAATCTTTTCTCTTATAATCGAGTGAAAGGATGGTGAACGAACGAATGGACAAGTATAAACGTGCGTCTGAAGTGGCGGAACAATTAATTATTAACCGTAATACATTGCGCCGGTGGTTGCTGCAGTACGAGGACTATCTAAACACGAAGCTTGAAGGAAACACGAAGTTCATCCATGAAAGTAGCATTCCGGCTATCCAGCTGATTAAAGATTGCTACGCTAAACAACTTCAGGAGCATGAAATTAAGGATAAGCTGGCCAAGAGTCATGAGATCCCAAAGAATGCAGAGGCTGAGGAAGAAGAAAAAACACCTGGTCCACAATATGAACAGGAGTTAAACGAAATAAAATCCTTGTTACAACAGCAACAAGAGTTTAATAAACAACTAGTCGAACGGTTGAATGAACAGCAAAAATATATAGAATCTCGGATGGATGCTAGGGACAAAAACCTCATGAGCATGATCAGGGAGGTCCAGGAGACTAAACAACAACTTCTGGAGACAGCTGCAGCCAAAGAAGAGGTTAAAGAAGAAGAGAAGGAACAAAAGACTTGGTGGAGTAAGTTGTTCGGTAATTAGAGATAGAGAGGTAAAAAGGATGGATCCTTATATAAAAAAGACAGAGGGGATTTACTCTTATCGGTGTGAACACTGTTCATCAGTTTTTGGGGTAGTTTCTAGATTTGGTGTGGAAGCGGATAGGAAAGAGGAGCTCAAGTGTCCCAGTTGTTCTAGGACGACATTATTAATCGGTCAGGGGCACATGATTCACCAGGACTTTGTTTCAACCGTTGAGCCTGCTTCAACTGTGGAGGGCAACACCTTACATGATGAATATCCGTTAGTATTTGGAGCGGAGGTCATTTCTGAAGTGTTAAATATCTCTTTAAGAAAAGCCTATGATATTATGGAGCAAAAGGACTTTCCTTTAGTCCGAATCGGAAGACACAAGAAAGTCACCCGAGAAGCGTTTTTTCAGTGGCTTCAGAAGGTGAAAAAGACCGTATAAATATTAGGTTTACATAATTGTCTTAATAGGAACTAGCAGACCTGACAAGGGTTTGAAGGGTTAGTTTTCTAAAGTTTTATGCAATTTTTATGCAGTCTCAATAAAACGTAAGTTTTCCCCTAATAATTTTCATCATAACGAACAAAATAATGTATAAAATCCTGCATAAACAGGATTCCAGGCATCCTTCCACAATAGGATGTCTTTTTTTGTCGAAAAATTAGTATTTGAAATGTATTGAAATGATTTGAAAGGAATAATATAATAAAAACAGGAGGTGAGAGCAAATGGGGGAATTAACTGCTACAGAATTAAAGCAAGAATTGAAAGTCTCTGATACAACATTATGGAGATGGAGAAAAGAAGGATTGCCTTTTAACCAGTATGGCTATAAAACCATTCGTTATAACTTAGAAGATGTGAAAGCTTGGCTTAAAGAAAATAAGGGAATCGAATAGGAGTGCAAAGAGTGAAGTTTAAGCCTGAAACAGAAGAAAAAATAGAAGATTTAATGCGATATTTCGAAAAAATCGGCTCAGAAGGGGGAAATCGTCAACTTATAATCGAAGCGGCAATAAATGATATGCATCTAAATTTTACAAAGAATGTACCTGGATTCAACCAAGAGAATGAAAGGGGGTGATTAAATGCACGAGATCACCTATACAGACTTGTTGCCAAAGGGGCTTATTATCGAAATGAAAGACGGTACACTACTTGTAGGAACCGGTATATACAAAAAAAGCACGCACAGCTGCAACTGTACGCGCTAACTACTACTAATACGAATAACTTAGTTATAACAGAATTTCCTCAATTTTTCAAAGGGTAAAGGAGTCAATTTTATTGGCTTCTTTTTTTGTTATAAGACCTAAATTAGCAACAGAAAATGCACTTTCTTTAAACCTGGCTTGAAGCATTGCTATTAAAGGCTTCTAGATAATAATTTCATGGATAATGTACGGATAATAATTATACAAGTCATTCTCCGTCTTTTTCTCCAATTTGTAACTGGTTGTAAGTGATTTTCAACTGGACAGCCTTCCTAAATGGCCGATAACTATGAATAACGCTAATTAAGAAGGAGGTTAGTTTAATGGGGTTAAAAGCATTTCGGATTTATAGAGCTGCGAAAGTGGGAGAAGATGTGCAATGTGGGGAAACGGGGGACATCTGGGAAGTTCTTCGGGTGACTGAAGATGGTTCTGTCATAGTAGATGAGCATTATGATATGCTAACAGGCATCTATTCTTCCACGGTATTAGATGCTTATTGCTACTGGATCGTTAGAAAAGCATTTCAGAAAAACCGTAAAAACAATCATCTATCAAAATACTAAAATGTACTTGTTGTTGAATTTCTGATTTTTAAGAGTTACAATGATTACTAACTTAATAGCTCGGATAAATAAAAAAAGCCATCCCATATGTTAGTGTTTCTCAGGCACTAACGGGATGACTTACCCTGTTCTCCACCTACCACAGCGACAACAGGAAAAAAACCTTATTCAGATAAGCCTATTCTAACGGTTTACATATAAAAATTCAACCGTTAAGTTTTTCTAGTTTTCTACATAATTAGGCAAAAGGTGTATTTTCCTTATTTTCATCAACTGGCTGTGATCAGTTTGAGAATATAGGGAAAGTACGCCTTTTTTTGTTTTTCTGCAACGTGGAATGCCTAACACACGTTGTGAAACTAAACTTGAACAGGTTAAGTCTTGGCCGATGCAGTAAATAAGACTAGGAGAATGGTAGCTCCCTATTGCTGCTATCTCTGAATCGTGAAAGCTACGTTAGTGCTGTCGTTAGGAAGGGTAGGCGCTCAAGGGCGCGTAGGACAAGCCACAGAGGATTTTTTACAAATCTGAACTGTAAGGGCTACTTGAAACAGTAGGCTTGTTTAGAAGAGATTCTAGCGTTAATAGGGATACACTGCGGATACCTCGTTATTCCCAGATTAAGTATGACGTGCTACTACTTACATCGACGATTTTTTTATTTTCGTCTTTGTAGGTAGTCGCTCTATGCCTTACGTTGTCCTCGTGTCAAACCCGATTAAGTCAAAAATCGTAAGACCTTGTCAAGTAAAATCCTCAAAAACAGTAGAAAAATTCTTAAAAAGTTTGGGGTTAAAGGGACCTCAACTATAAAACAGTAAAGATCTATACAAGAAAGCACCCCCTTTTAGTTTTTCTTTACTATTTTCCTGTAGAAAGTGTAAGTTAGAGAGAGGGAGAGTTTCCTAAATGGAAACCAATAAGGAGGAGGCTTAGTGCGCCTGCAGCAATGCAATTGCAAGAGGATGTATTTCTTTAAATACTTGGAGGAGTTGAAGTCAATTCTATGCTGAAAATCCCTTTAAAATCAAAGAAAAAAATACAAAAGACTGTGGAAGGAGC
Organism: Sutcliffiella horikoshii; assembly: GCF_019931755.1. Lineage (NCBI taxonomy): Bacteria > Bacillati > Bacillota > Bacilli > Caryophanales > Bacillaceae > Sutcliffiella > Sutcliffiella horikoshii. The sequence goes on from NZ_CP082920.1 coordinate 5,943, forward strand.
TATAGACACCTATAGAATGTGTTTATTGACTTTTCCATTAGAAAAACAGCCAAAAATCACCGCATCTTACTCGCTAGTACCTCCATCCAACAACAATGACTTTTATTCCTCCACAGAAGAGATAGCCATCACACGTGTAGATCAGTACCGTGAAAGAGAAAATTATATAAATGAATTCCAGAAAGCTTTAAATAAACTTGCAGAAAGTGAACGTAAGGGAATTATTCTTCGTTACCTGGGGGAAGAGGAGCTCTATGATTATGAGGTTTATAATCAGCTAGGAATGAGCGAAACTTTTTATCATCAGAAATTCAAACCACGAATGCTGCTTAATTTTGGTTTGGCTTTGGGGCTTTTGGATCCACATGAATTGTGTGGACGGATTCCAGTTTAATTTAAAGGGTTATCGGTGGGTTATCGAATTAAAAAGTTTGATAACCCACTAAAACCCAGTCATATCAAGGGTTTTGACCCCTAAAGGGTTACTGGGTTATCGAAATTACTTATTTTTTGGTTAAACTACTATAACTTATATTTATATATATTTTTTTATTAATTAATTTTTCGTGGGAACGGAACTAGGAAATTCGATAACCTCGATAACCCACTAAAAAATGTAAATTAGTAAATCCCTTGTGGCTCTAAGGATGAAGACACTTCTAGTTGATGTTTCGAAACACGAAAGGGTTATCGAATTTTTTCAAGCTAATTAAATTTAATTAAAAAAAACTTAATTTTATCCTGTATTTTCCAATTTAATTAAAAAATTAATTTATTTTTATTTAATTAAATTATTAATTTCCCAAAATAAAAAACCATTTTCCACCAATTAAGGCGGATATGGTTTTTATTTTTCTTTATTTCGGTGATAATAATCATTTTTTCGATTGCATCTAGGATTTGAACAGTATTTTGCATTTTTGTGTTTGGCCCAGAAGAGGGAATTACACTTTTTGCAGTTTTTCATGCTTTCTTTGCTTTCAGAGGGTGGCTTAGTCATTAGAGCTGCTAATTGGTAATAAGCAATATCAAGAATAGAGTTTGCTTCTAAAACAAAGTGATTTTTCTTTGTATCAGGACTATATGCAAAATTAATTGTTACACTGGCTTTACTTCCAACTGTGATCGCTAGGGCTTCTTTTAAAATGTCTTTTTCATCTTTATCGGGTGATTCAAGTTTTATAGATTCAAGCATAGTGGCAGCGCGCTTGTATTTCTTTATTTCTGCCTGGTTATCTTGATAAATTGCTTTCCAGAGATTAAATGTCTCAACAAGTGAAGCTACACTATATTTAAAAAAGCCAATGTGGAGGACATTCGTTCTCCATTTTTTTTCGTTTAGGAGAGCATTTAATTCTTGATCGCGATAAGGTATGCCGTATTTTTCAACCCATTTTAAAATGTTTTCGTCTTTAATTACCGGATTTAGATATTCCTCGTCTAAAAACTCTGGAAGATCCTCGTCAATTAAATTAATCAAAGAAAATAGTAGTTCCACTCCATCAAATTCTAAATTTCTCTTAGATACAAATTCCGGTTCCCCTTTACCCACAATGAACTTTTCTCCATGTAATTCCTCAATTTCATACAAAGAGTATTTAAAATTCATGCTTTCTACTTCAGTTAAAGTACCAATTTCTTCTGTCAGGTCTGAAATAAATTGATTTTTCACGAAAAAACACCTCATTTTTTATAATTTAGACGTAAAACTAGACGTATTTTTATATTTTGTGTCTAGTTTTTCTTATAAGATGATTATAACACCAACACCACCACAAAGGGAGGGAAATTTTCGTGATTGTTATGAATGAGGATTTGCGGAAGGCAAAAGGCAAACTTCCAGCCTGGTTAATAGCTGCAGAACTAGGTGTACATGAGAACACGGTTTTTAGAATGTTTAGATCTAGCTTGTCACCTCAGAAGAAGAAAGAAATTTTAGGCGCTATCGAAAATGCTAAAAGAAAGGTTGCTGCAAATGAATCCTAAAACTCAATCTGTTGAATGTTTACTTGAATCAATGAAAGTAGTTCATCAAGAGAAGAGTCTTCTCAAAAGTGTAGGCGTGGATCTCGTCAGCTTCGAAACTGTGGAAGATAACCTGTGGGATAGCATTAAAACGCTTGTAGGAATGCCGGAGGAAAAAGAAGGTACATTCATCAGTGATCACTGGTTTGGGATAGCCTACGACTTTATCAAAGGAGAAATTGATAAGGAAAAGGCAGTTGAATTAATTATCAGTTGGAATGACCAAGAGAAAGAAGATGCTTTCTTGAACTGTGTTCATGACTTTATAGAACAACAATGTATTACTTCACCAGAATTAAAAGCGAAGGCCGGCACTGTGTATGATGCATTTCAAAATAAATTAGGGATTGCGGATCTTTCTATTGTTAGCAACAGGGCATTTTATAAGGCAATACGCAACTTAGGTTATGAGGTGAAGAGAGGAACTAAAAACAAGTTTTATATCATCGGAATTGATTTAAAGAGTGAAGCTTCCTAAACAAAATGAAAAGAGGGAATGGCATGAAAGTTAATCGTAAAAATGAAGACAACTTTAAACCGACTTATGTGAGTGATAAGAAATCTGAGAAGAAGGCAGCACCTAAGCAAACAATTGATTTTATGCACAGCCTGTATGAAACGGACATTATCAGACGTTGCTACAGAGCTAACCAATATTTCAATCACACAGGGATGAACAAAGAGTTTCTTGATAATCGAAAAGAATTAAAATCACTTGAGCTTGTGGACGGGACACTAACGGGTTTCCGGACCGGGATTACGGTTACACCGGAAATGTTTGACCAGCTAGAAACAGAAGCTCATGAAGCCAAGTTATCAATAGGTGAATATGTCAGGTCAATCATCTACACCTCAGCTAAGACCAAATTAGAAGCTTATCGCAAGAACAAAGGACAGAAGCTTAAACAAGTCAATTTAGAGCATGAGAAGCGCAGGAAACTACCTGTACAGGTGGTCTTACCTTATGAAATGCGTGAAGCGATTAAGAAGAAGCACAAGGTCTCCAAGGATATAGAGATTGAGCATCTAGTAGTTGAAGAGCTGTCGGAGTATCTGCAGAAGAATTACAAATAAGAACTGGAGGTTATAGTCGTGAGCGTTAAGTTTGTCACGAATGGTTTCTATCGACCTTCTAAGAACAGGGATAGGAGCCAGACTAACCACTCTAATAGCAATGTAAACAAACCTAAGTGGCAGGAGAAGAAAGAAGAGAAACAAAAGCTTGCTGCACGGTATAAAGAGCTAGCCGAAAAGGCTAAGAACAAGGAGGATAATCATGAAAATCGTTGATAACACAGCTTTAAGACAGGTAGAAGAGGAAGAAAGATTAAGACCCATAAGAGAACTTCAAGAAAAGGCTGCACTGGCAAAGAAGAAGGAAGCAGAAGAAAAAGCACTTATCGTTTCAGTCCCATGTGACTGGAGAATCCATGGAGAGCTTGAACCACTAACTAAAGCTATTTGGGACTTTGAAGTTAATGAATTACGCAAGGGATATTTAAAGGCTGCTATCAAGAATCGTAAGTCACTCGAGCAATTAGTCGTGGAACCATTTGAGACTGAGAGCTACACCATCTCAGTTAAATATGATCAGGAAACTATTAATGTACTTAAGAAAGAATCTAGCAATCTAGGCTTATCTGTAGATGAGTATGCGCGGTACATCCTTTACACAACAGCACTTAAGGAGAACACCGAACGCAAAGAGAAGCTGAAGCAGGAAGAAGAAAAGAAAGAAGCGTTGAGGAAGTTTGACTTCAACGGACAGATCAACCATGAGCTAAGAAAGAAACTCACTGATAAGTTTCACGATCCAATTGAAGAAAGAAAGGAATTTGGTTTTTGGATTGATGCAAGTAAAAGTTACGGTGAGTTTCTTGTAGCTGTGGCCAATGAGTATTTTGGCATCAAGAACAAAGATACAAATTAGTTTAGACCCCCGCCACCTTCCTAAATTTTGGAATTAATTCACAAGGACCGAAGGGGAGCGGGTCTTAATAGAGAGCGACTTTTTCGAATCTGAAGAGGGGTGTGAAAGGAGGTGATAGCCATGTCTGGAAGTATGCTCCTTCGCACCAATACTCCTGAATACCTGGAGTACAGAAGGAAACAAATTGATGAATTAACGCGTAAGGATCCAGTCTTTCGCGAGAAACGGAAAAATGCTTTGAGAAAGAGACTTAAGGGAGTTACCTCGAAATAGCCCCATAAAAAACAAAGTATCCTAGGAATCCCTCATTCCTGGGATATCTTATTAGGAGGAAAATGATGTTTTTGACAATCTTAGGTGTTTATTCACTGTTTATGTTGATTTTAATGTCGGCCGGAAGTGTAGTAGCAAACATGAAAAAAGGTCTGATGTTAAAGGATTTTTCTTTCATGATTGCTGGAGTACTACCAATCATTATTTATGTAATTATTATGCTAGTTAAAGGGTGGTAGAAATTGGAAATTTTTAAGCTAATGGGCTCAATCATGGTTGATTCCGACAAAGCCAACGACAGCATAGGTAAAACAGAAAAAAAGGCTGAAGGTCTTGGAAGTAAGTTTATGGGTGTAGCAACTACAGTAGGAAAAATGGGTCTTGCAGTGGGAACGGCCGCGTTAGCAGCTGGAGGAGCTATATTTGGACTAGCTAGTAAAAGCGGACAAGCAGCAGACCGGTTATTAGATTTAAAAGCCATCACTGGTATGTCCACAGATGAAATACAGCGTTGGGAGAAAGTAACCAAGGTTGCTGGAGTATCCACCGATGCAATGACAAACGCCTCTCAAAAACTAACAAAAACCCTTGATACCATGAGTGAAGGTACAGGGAAAGCAGCAGAAAGTGCGGAAGCATTAGGTTTTAGTTACGAAGAATTAATGGGTATGAATGCTGATGAACGAATGAATGCTATAACTGAAGCGTTGGCCGGTGTGGATGATACAACGGAAAGAGCAAAATTAGGTACGGATCTACTCGGTGGAGCCTGGAAGGATATAGCTCCTATTGTCGATATGGGCGCCGAATCTATGCAAAAGGCAAAAGATAGCGCAAATATCGTGAGTGAGGATGACTTGAATAAAGCCAATAACTTCAGGATTAAGGTTGAAGAGCTTAAAGATAGGTTCGGACACTTTGCCATGATGTTAGGGGTTCAAGTTGTACCAATAGCTGAAATGTTCTTGGATGTAGTCATGAAGATTGCCCCACACATTCAAAATTTTGTTGAACAGTCCATGCAGTGGATTGGTGTTTTCGTGGAGTATGTAAAAGCGTGGGTTTCCGATAATAAGGGGCAGATAAATAGCCTTGTGGAAGGCTTTAAGGCTTTTGTCGCTTATATTGTAACTTGGGTTAGCAATAACAAGGCATTAATCACGGAAATGTTTAATAACTACAAAGAGTATTTCAGTCTAATTCAGGAACTTGTCGGTGCTTTTGTTAGCTTGGTGAAGGGATTGTGGGATAGATTCGGAGCGGACATTTTAAAAATCGCAAAAATCTATTTTGATATGATCATTGGAGTGGTTCGCGGAGCATTCGATGTAGTAAAGGGCCTACTAAACTTTTTTATTGGATTATTCACCGGAGACTGGAAGCGAATGGGCGATGGAATTAAACAAGCTTGGAGTGGCGTGTGGGATGCCGTTGTTTCAGTAGTAAAAGGTGTTTGGGGCTCAATCTCAAGCTCTTTAAGCGTTATAGGAACGAATTTAGGAAATTGGTTCTCTGGATTAAAATCTGATGCGGTTCGTTGGGGTCAGAATATGATTCGAGGATTTATTGACGGTATCACGGCCATGATCGGTAAAGTTCGTGAAGCAGCATCAAGTGTCATGAGTAATGTGAAAAGCTTCTTAGGATTTAATTCCCCGGCAGAAGAGGGAGAAGGTCGCCACATTGTTAAATGGGGGGCTAACATGCTAGATGGATTTTTAGAGGGGGCAGAATCTAAAATACCTGATGCGAGAGGACTCATGAATAATGTGGTAGGCGAAATGAAGCCAAACACAGGCAGTGGAGGTACGGCGAGTAATTCTAATCGACCAATTCATTTACAAATTGACTTGAATGGATATACCATTGCTGAACAGATATATAAGGACATAGATATGTTAATGGAAAAAGAATTGTCTATGAACTTGTTTACTAAAGGAATCAAAATTTAATAAAGGTTCTTAAGAGTCGCTTTTATAGGGCTCTTTTTCAATTTTAGTTATTAAACAATTTTAAAAAAGCTCATTCACTAACTATTTAGGGGTCTTTAATAACGATTTAGTTAGTTTAATAACTGTTTATTTTATCTTTAAAAACCAGTAGTACCAAGGGTTTAAGTCACTTTTTATTGTTTATTAGTTACTTTAGTTATTGGGTTTTCTATTAATTTAAAAAATAAAAAAATAAATATATATATTAGTAGAGTTAATACCCAAACACCGATAACTAAAATAACTTTCGGGCTGAAGCCGTTGGGAGAGTAAGAGTGTAGCGATTTTCCTTTAGTAACTTTTAGTTAGTGAAAGGCAATTTAAGATATTTTTAATAACTTATTTTTCGATTAAACAATTCAAAATTTGACTTTTAATCTAAAAAAATATTAAAAATGTCTTATTTTTTTTCGAAAGGGATACAATATTGTTATAATAGGTCATGTGATCAATTGCATAGTAGGGTGAAAAGTGAAGCCCCAGTTTTTGAAAAGAAACGGGGGTGGCTGCGGATGAAACCATTTGAAACGTGGATGCTGGTTTTAACAGCAATGACATTCATGGCGATTTTGTTTACAGCCATAGCAGCAGTAGTAACTTTAGCTTTAAAATAGAAAGAGAAAAGCCACCCTACTAGAGACTGGCATCTCTATGATGTAGGGAGGCTTTTCAACGGGATTACGGGGCTTAACCGTACATTCTAAAATGTAATTTGGTCCAACCTTCAAACCAGAGTGTTCGCGCACTTCTGGTTCTTTTTTTAGTATATTTTATTTAATAAATATCATTCATAGGGTAACAGACTGTTACCTTTGTGTTCATTGTACACAACATTCATGATGAACGGCAACCAAAATGTTGACTCAGAGTCCACTTTTCGTAGTCCATTTTATGGAATGCTACTTTATAACCTCTTGTACCTTCCTTACCACATTCCCCACATTGTTATGTATGGATCTCCCTGAAAACCGAAGAACCTTCCATCCATGCTTTCTCAGATACGCGTTTTTTCGCATGTCATGGGCTTTTTGGCTTGGGGTAGAGTGATAAGGCTTCCCGTCGCATTCTATGGCTATACGGTGCCCTGGAAGCGCTAGGTCAATGCGATACCTTCCACATGGTACTTGTGTTTCTACTTCGAAGCCGTTAAAGGTAAGAGCATCGTATAATTTGCTTTCAATCGGTGATTCACATCCTGTGGACGGCCCACCACGCAAACGGAGATCCAGCAGCATGCCGAAAATAAAAATTAGGATGAAGCTTGAAATTACAATAAAGCCTGTCATGTTACCACCTCAAAACCTTGGTAGAAATGATGTAAGGACAAATTATCGTATATTTTATTTACCAAAGTTGCTATCAAGTTAAGTATCTTTATAGGGTTATCAAAGTAATGGGGTTTTAAACGCTGGTGCGAGTGGTTTTTTAATCCTGTTAGGAAAGACGAGTGAGAGAAGCGAGCGAAGGCGGACCGGTGCCCATCTTTGAAAGGTTTTATACATGAAATGCAAAAAAAAAATAAAAAAAATGACCGTCCGGTGAAAACTGTGGAGGGACGGTCAGAGGTATGGGTTAGAGTTACAATACAAGCTTACCACAAAAAATGTTAATGAGTGGGAATAATTACCTAGACGCTACCTTACATCATTCTAAACAATATTCTATACCTCTTGCTTCCCTCAGCATGTTCCCTTCTCATGAGATCCATTAGTCTTTGCTTGTCTGGAACGTTCGATAAATCAGGGACTATTCTTTTTTTGCTGGCTTTTTGTCGCTGTTGTTTATTTTCCTCCGTAGGCTACCCATTCCACCAGGCGGTGTGTAAATGGGCACTATGTGATAATCTATTTCAAAAAAATAACAAATTTCAACAATTTCCCCTGGGTCTATGATACATTAAATTTTGCTAAGGAAATGGGGGAGAGCTATGAGCAAAAAGTTACATGAAAATAAGGAATTAGTTACTGAAATGAACAAACAACTGCGTAATCTTCAAAATGTAATTGAGAACATGGAAGAAAAACGCGGGGAAATCTTTCTCGAATGGTTAAAGACACAGAATAAATACCTAGTGTGGGAGCAAAATTTCAATCCTTTACGCTTGAAGAAATATAAACGTGGGGAAGTAGTTTTGGCTCATTTTGGATTCAATGTAGGTGCTGAATACGGTGGTATGCATTATGCTGTGGTGGTTAAAAAAGATAAGAAAAGCAATTCAGTTTTAAACGTAGTTCCTTTATCATCACTTAAAGAAGGGCAAACCCAAGATGACCTGCACCAGGATGAAGTGTACTTAGGGAATTTGCAGGGGCTGAATGAAAAAGAAGCCTTCGCGATTTTAAATCAAATGCGACCAGTAAGCAAAATTCGTGTGTACAAACCAAGAGTTTCTAAAGAGGCAACGGTTGTTCTGACAGAAGATCAATTGGATGCAATCGACGAGAAAATCAAGCAAATGTACACTAAATAGCAGGATTTTGAAGGTAAATTGAGGAAAATGTAACAAAAGTGTTGCAAAGCGTTACATTTTTGGTGTATTATTGCTCATGCAACGCACTATTAGTGCATAAAATGATACAACAACAGAAACACTTAAAATAATGCCCTTTAAGCTCTACGCTTAATGCGGTCCAAAAAAATTATGTAACTGGCTATGCTTTGCATGGCAAAAGGAAAAGCCATCCTCTTAATTGTAGGGTGGCTTTTTACGTTGTCTCATTTTACAACACGCCTGACGGAAACCATAAGGTTTTAGCACAACACTTTTCAGAGTGTATAAGTGCGCCATTCGGATATTACATATCCCAAAAATCGTTCATCTTCACATCAGGATCTATTTGTCTTACGGCTTTTAGAATCTTCTTCATAACCCCTGGACTCGGAACATAATCCTTTTCATTACAAGCCTTGGAGATAGTCTTATGACTAACCTTTGAGGCTTTTTCTAATGCTTGCTGATCAATTGACCTTCTGTCCAGCCATTTCCCCAATCTGCTACGTGGCTTCCCTATTCCCCACATGCTTCAACAACTCCCCTTAAACCTTTGTATAGCA
>NZ_CP082921.1 GCF_019931755.1 Sutcliffiella horikoshii
ATGAGTTAATTTTACCATAACTGAGTCCTCGTTTATTCCAAAAAATACACAAAATTCCAATGTATTTATATTTGATCGGAAATCCAAATTTGAAAATGATAGCAAGCAACCACATTTGTTGTTTTCTACAATATATTTATATGTTTTGAATGATTTATTGTTTTGTTGTTTTAGAGTGTCGAAATCCCTTGATATATAAGGAATTATAAGTGCAAAATAACACTTATTTTGCGTAAACTATCACTTTTATTGCGTGTATTATCACTAATTTAGCTTTAAACAACACTGAAATTGCGTTAAGTATCACAAATTTAACTTTTAACTATCACTTTTACTGCGCAAAATATCACTAATTTAGCGTTACCATCACTCTTATTGCGTTAATCTTAATAAAACTATCACTAATTTAGCGTTTGAATGTAAAAATACCATTCCTCATCTCAAACTATCACTAATTATGCGTGACTTTAGCAGATTCTACCTATATTCCTTTACTGTAACCTAGAATTTTCTCAAGAGCGTTATAATATTTTTAGAAATTCCTTAATATGACGCAAAATAAGTGATAGTTATTACTTAAGGTCTCCAGCAAATTAGAGTTAGCGCAAAATAAGTGATAGTTACCACATATACGGGAATTATTGCTAAAATCTCTTTCTCTTACTATCACTTTTAGCTATACTAGTGATAGTAATTGGAGGAGGCATGATGCAGTTGCAAAAAAATGAGGTACAATCTACTCCATATGAAATAGACATTAAGAATTGGGTAACAAAATCCAATCAGTTAATTGAAGCTACATATAAGCTAACATTACAGGAACAAAGAATTTTACTTATCCTATCTAGTAAGGTCCAGCCTAATGATGAAGAACTTAAGGCATACAAGTTCAGGGTGCAAGATTTTATGGACATAATCGGTATGAAGCCTGGTACTGGTTATTACTCGCATATTAAAGAAGTGGTGACAGCCCTACAAACGAAAACACTTACTATTAAGCAGGGTTCTAAAACAATGGTTGCTAACTGGCTTATCACTTCCATGTATGAAGATAATGAAGGCAGCGTAATACTAAAATTCAATCCTGATCTTAAACATCTCTTCTTAAATTTAAAAGAGAAGTTCACGTCCTATCAACTTGAGAACGTTATAAAGCTACACTCCCTATATTCGATTCGTATTTATGAGTTGTTAAAACAATATACGAATATTGGTAAACGGCACTTTACCATTGAAGAGCTGAGAGAATATTTGGGTATTGAAACATCAAAATATAAACAATATGGCCACTTTAAAAGTAAGGTAATTAATGTTGCTCTCGAAGAGTTAAAGCTCAAAACTGACCTATCATTTACTTTTGAGGAACATAAAACCGGTAGAAAGGTAACATCCCTCACCTTCTATATTATTAATCATAAAAACACTCTAGTAAAAAAGATAGATCCTAAAAAAGTGCCTATTGAATATAGAGAGAGCGAACACTATAAAGGGTTACTGGAACTAGGAATAGATGAAGAAAAAGTTAAATATCTAATAAATACATACAAAAAAGAGCAAATCCAAAGAAACATAGAGTATGTTCGAAGCAGGAAAACTCCAATCGATAATGTGGGAGGATACTTATTTAATGCAATAAAAAAGGACTTTGCTTCATCTAATGTTAAGCAGGCCCCTACCCGCTCCTCTCGTTTCACAAGTGATTATAACCAGGAGGAACAACTTGAATTACTGCAAGATGAAAAGCTTGATAAGTTACAATCTTATATGAAGCGTTATGCCGATACCAGCGCCTTTGAGGCACATTGCTTAGAGGTAAAGAAGATAAAAGATAGACTATCACAAATGTCTAAAGAAAATCGAGACGTTGCATATGATAGCCTGGTAGAGATGATGAAAAGCGATATAGAAATGCTGTCGAAAAGTGATAGAGGAATCAGGGAAACTCATGAGTTTAAAGATGACTATATAAAAGAGATTTATGAAAGCTTGCTGCAAGATTAATCTTAAAAATACCAATAAAGCCCACACATTAAAAAGTGTTGGGCTTTTAAAATATTTCTTCCATTTTACCCCTAACAACTTTGTTTACATATATAATAAAAATTGTAATAAAAAGGAGGTTAAGGTTGTGGATTCATGAAAAAAGATAACCTATGAGGTATTCATTCAAGTGGGAGTATATTTTAGAAAATCCTTTATAAGGAGAAAAACATGAAAGTTCATTTATCCAAATGGTTTGTAGCAATTTTTGCTTTATTTTTAATAACCGGATGTTCTTCAGCAAACATTAATTCTTCTACAAGTAACGCCTCTGGCTCAGTAGAAGAGGTTAATGGTGATCAAGAAGAAGAAAAAACCGAAGTAAGTACTGATGCGGATGGAGAAAGTGAGTCAGGGGAAGAAAATTCTTCAATGGAGGAGGATGAAACCGAAGAAGAAACAACCACGGAAGCTAACCCAAGAGACGGACCATTAGAGCCATTAATTGTGCATTATATAGATGTAGGTCAAGCAAACTCTGTTTTATTTGAGTACTCTAATGAAGGAGAACAATACTATATCTTGTACGATACGGGGGATTTTAACTCTAATAATGTAGTTAATTACCTAAATACACAAAATGTATCTCACTTAGATATCGTAATCGTTTCACACCCCCATGCTGACCACATAGGGCAACTCGATAAAATACTAGAAAAATATGAAGTGTCAGAAGTTTGGATGTCAGGAGATACAGCTACTTCTCAAGTGTTCCAACGCGCGATAACAGCAATTGATAATTCAGGTGCAGACTATCATGAGCCACGTTCAGGTGAAGAGTATGATATTGGACCGCTAGAATTATTAGTAATTAATCCTACTAACATTAACGGTGATTTGAATAATGGTTCTGTTTCTATGAAAGTAACTTATGGTGACATAAAGTTTATATTCACAGGAGATTCAGAAGCAAAGAGAGAAAGAGAAATGTTAAATCGCGGATTTGATTTGTCAGCTAATATACTCCAACTTGGTCATCATGGTTCTGAAACATCAACGGTTCAGGAGTTTTTGAAAGCGGTGAATCCAGAGGTTGGAATTTATAGTAGCGGAAGCGGAAATCAGTACAACCACCCTTCTGAGAGTGTGATTTCAAGAGTATTGGACTATGGTACTGAAGTATATGGGACTGATGTGCATGGAACTATAGTGGTAGAAACAGACGGTTCAGCTTATCAGATCAAAACAAATAAAGACGGTACAATCTTCCCTCCTTCTACTGGGAGCGGAAATACAACTGAAACGGAAGAACCTAAAGAGACTTCTGTTGAAGAGCCCAAGGAAGAATCCCCTCCACTATCATCAGCAGGGTGTGTAGATATAAACCACGCTAGTATTGAAGAAGTACAAGAAATTATTCATATCGGTCCAGCACGCGCAGAGGACCTCATAGAGCTTCGACCTTACAGCTCTATAGAAGATTTAACAAAGATTAAGGGTATTGGTCCAGCAAGGATTAAAGACATGCAGGAACAAGGATTAGCTTGCGTAGGAGAGTGATAGAATTGTTAGGTTACATAGACAGAATAGAGGATAATAAACATGCAGTAATAATTGTAGAGACAGAGAGCAAGCAGTTTGTAGTTGATGCTGACACGCTTCCTACAGGTGTAACTGAAGGGAAATGGATTGATTTTAAACTGAATCAATACGGCGAGGTTAGCGAGATAACATTAAATAAAAGTAAACAGAATAAGATGACAACTGAAGTAAATAATGTCATGAATCAACTTCGTAGTAAGAAAAAAGAGAGTAAGTTCAAAAGAAAGTGAGGGATCCCCTTACTTTCTTTTTTTATAAAGTTATTCTAATTACCCCGTCTTCTCCACTCTTATACTTGGGTATATTCTTCTTTCTCGCTTCTCTCTGGATTAAACATTTTACCCACCCTGAAAAATTATCTTGTTGTTGAGCGAATCGGTAGCTGCTCTTTTCTTCTGGAATATCTAAGTTGAATTTAATAGTTTTCACCTTTGAATTGGCCATGAGAAAAACCTCCTTACATACTTAGAAACATTGTATGCAAGAAGGTTAAAGAACATGTTATTAGGCTTGTTGTTTTACTCTATAACGTCTATGGTTTACTACTGTATAATTCGTCTCATAATCAAGGGTCCTAGCATCCTCTTTGGAAATTTCTACAATAACAGAATTGGGATTTATAATAGATACTCTTCCATTGAATTCTTGGTCCCCTCTAGAAAATGTAACGAGCTCTCCAAGTTTTGCTTTACGCATAAATTTCCTCTCCCCTTTGAATACTTTTTTCTTTCTGTATTAGGAGAATTAATTCATCCAATTCTTTAGATACCTTTAGTGTATTAGCATTTTGCATACCATATTTCTTGGCTGTATTCAGTAATTCTAGCCTTTTATCTTCTAGTTTAGAAAACATTATACATCACCTCTATTATTATATTTTCACGAAAAAAAACCCAAAAATAAAGGCTGTAAAAGCCAATATCAGTGGGTTTCTCCCATACGCATTATTGTTACCTTTATTATACAATATATGTTAGATTTGTAAAAGCCTTAATTGCTTTTCTTGAAATTTTTCTAGTTTCAATAAACTTGAAAGGTTTTGAGCAATTATTGAAATCGTGCTCATTTCTGAAGGAGCATTTACTCTTTCGCCGGTCTCAACATTATAAATTTTCCTTTGTTTCTCAGATTTCCTAGCATTAAGGTAGGCAGTCGTATCCACTGAGAAAGGCATCATGTTCCATAACCATCTATTTGCTAGGCCCAGGCAGTGAAAATTAACTGTTGGAAAAGAACCTAGCACCTGGCTTAATACCCTTTCAGCAACTTTTTTATCTTTAAGCATTAGTGGGATTAATCCCCCAATACAAATTACTTCATGCTCCTCATCAACTAGTGTTTCAATATTTTCTAAGGAGTCATTTATTTGCCAAACTGGCCAGATTGTAGCGCTTGGACATAACTCATTTAGCCTTTTGAAATTCCTCTGTGTTTGGACTGGATCTCCTATAACATCTAAGTTAATAAATGCTTTTATTCGATTATCTTGGTACTCTTTATTAATAAAAGAAGCGTATTCTTCCAATGATATCATTTCTACATCATCATGTTGAAATAGTGAAAGCTGATTATCTTTTTCCATTCTTGTAATCATTTTTTGTTTAGCTCTATAAACCGAGAAAGCTCCACTATCAATAATTACATGAAAATTTTCGTCTAAAATCTTTTTCCAATGTTTATTGCCCCTAATATGAAAATAATTGAGTAGTAAATGCTTACCGCCCAATTTTTTGTATAATTCCCTTATATTAGGGTCTTTTTCCAAGCCGGAAGCAAAGAGCCTCGTACCTAATAGGCTTAAACGGATTTCTTTGGACTCTAACTCTCTTAACATCACTTTACCTTTAAAAATTTCTATCAAAATGCCTAAAAGAGATGATGTAAAATTGCTGTATTTCTCTAAGCTTCTTCTTGTAATTGTTTTACAGTCTATGAAATAGTTAATTGCCTTTCTTATCGCCTTTCTAGATATAGTAAAAGGCGTATTTCCTATTTCTGTACATACAGAGTATTTGTCGTCTCTCACAGCTATTATATAATTCGTTTTTCCTTTAGCTGTAAAAATTATGTTTTGTTTGTTTACTCGTCTTAAAAAGATTCTTTCAATCTGTCGTGCTTTTTGTTCAAACACTGTTTTCACCTCTCTTTAAAATTGAAAAAGCAGGGCTAAAAAATAGCCGCTGCTTTAATGCTTTAATTAACACTCTCTATAAGTCTACGTTTTTCTTCCATTAACTCTTCCACTAAAGCAACATCTACCTCATAGGTTGCTCTGTTAATTGCTCGATTTAAATACTTGAGCTGAGGACGGATTGCTAGATATTTATTAGAACGAGCTAGCTTAAATGTACTCTTACTTAAATCATAGGAAAAACCTAGTAACACTATAGCTAGTTTTGATAGTTTCAATAAAATCACCCTTTCTTTAATTCTCTCTTAAAAAAGCAGGTTACTTATGAACTCCGCTTAAATTAGTAAGTTCTAATGTTCGCAACTTAATCCTTCTTTCCAGTTGCAGCCCTATTCGGAAACAAAGTAATGGTCGATTTTGTTTGTTCAAGGATAATTTCTGTCCAATCATCTATTAACCATCCTTTTTTCTCGAATAGTTCTAATGTTTTTAATGGTAAATCACCATAATTATCGCTATGAAATGAAAAGCTAATTTCACCTTCCTCATCTTCCTCTTGAAGCTGAACCCAATTGCCCGTCTTATCACTAAAAACTTCTTCTAATGCTTCACGAACTTTTACTAGTGATCCTACTAGGAAAAAATCTGCCGCTCTACAATCTAACTCATATAATCTCTTTTCCATCTTTACAACACTCCTCTTTATGTTTAGTAAGCTTTTTCGAATTTCTCAAATGTTTGAAAGATATGATGTGATCAATATGCGACCTGTTAGTACTCTTAAGAGGTAGATCACTCATAATAGCTTTCATTTCATCTATGGATTGCTTTTCCCACTCTTCCAAATATGAAAGGACTTTCTCCTTTTTACACCAGGAAACAGTTAAACTTTCAAATTTGTAGTAGCATTTAGTGCCTTCATCTTTCTTGTAGAAAGCATATTCTTGAATGGCATTTTCTGAGGTGGATACATTCAAAATAAAAAGGGATCCATGTTCAAAATACTGGTGGGGAATCTGAGTATTGCTGACTAATACATTCGCTAGTTCCTCCGCTTGGTTTTTCACTTTTAATAACATTTGACCACTCTCCTAAAAGGTTTTATATATATAAAAAAGACGAAGTAAATTATAGTAATTTAAGTCGCCTTTGATAACGCCTAGCGTTTATTAATATACAATTCTCGAAACGCAAAAAAAGCCCATGAGTAACAAGAACGGTTTTCCGTCTTGACCCATAGGCCCCAATAGTATAGTTAAGTATGCAGCTGACTGTTTTAGTCGCTAAATAAAAAATGAAGATATTGTATAAGTTTATTATAGCAAAAGTGTTCTGACCTTTTCCATAAAAAATAAAATGGATTCTTTGGCATGATTTTAAAAAAAGAGTAATTCTATGGGGTTTTCCCGGCGAATTACTCTTTTAACTATTTTATACTCTTCATTAATAGGATTGCTCCCGTTCAATTGACTCTATTATCTAAAACAAACTAAGCTGAACCAGCTGACTCTCTTCATTCACCTTAGTTTTGTCTAAAACAGGTGATTCATCCTCAACCGGTTTACTAGTGATAGATTCGGGTATATTAAGTGTTTCAACAATCTTATCACTGCTTTTTTTCTGTTGGTTACGTTGGTAGCAAGTACAATACTCTTTTGCTTCTGGATCTTGCTCTTCCCAATAACAATCGCTTTTTCCCATGTTGCATTCAGTGAAATGACCGCAACATGAAAACCCCTTCGCAAACCCAAGTTTAGTAAATCCTGTTCTTTCTTTTGCTCCCATTCTTTCCTCTCCTCCCATCACCATTTACAAGGTAAGTCAAAATCTAATGCAAGTTGATTCTGGCTTTTATCTCGGTTGATAAACTCCTTAAGTGGTACAGACTTCCCTTTAACAAATTTCATAGTGTGACCTAACCTTTTCTCCATCTCCACTAATTCCTCAAATTCACTAGGAAAAGCCTTTGCGATATTGTTCATTTCTGTTGGAGAAAGGAAGATGCAGAACTTGCAGGAACAACGGCTTACATTGTATTTGGTATAACATGGGTGTGGTTCTATATCAGCAAGCTTCATTAGCTTCCAAACCTCATCAGTGCTGAGATGGTGAATCGGACGGTACCAATCTACAAATCTCTTTTTGGTTGGAGCGTTAGCAGCTTTATAAACCTTAAAATTCTGTGTTGCTAATATCTTTGCTCGCCTACTAGACTCATTTGACCTCTCCCCTGATAAGCAAAGGTAATTTCCTGGTCCAAGAGAGCGTACCCACTTAGCATAAGTGTCTCTTTTTTGATAGCTACTGCAGTATAAAGTTGATGGAGACGGCCATTTTCCTCTCTCTTCAATCCTTTGTTTCAACCCCGTATCACTTGCTATAATTGTTAGTTTAACTCCTAGTTTTTTACTACAATACTCTAAATAATGGTCAGTTTCCTCATAGTCAAAATATGCAGGTTGATTTGGATGACCATCGACGCGAAAATGGATGAGCTTTAATCTGTTTGCAGGAACTTTGTATCCATAGATTAAGAGAAGCACCAATGCAATAGAATCTTTACCACCACTCATGCAGCAATGAATATGGTTGTATTGTTCAAAATCCGGCATTTCTCTTGGTAAAGGTATAGCCAATTCCTCTGCGTACTTAATTAGATTTGTTGTCATATTTGATGCCCAACTAGCTATGAAAGTTTCCTCCTTCATTCACTAAAGGGCTGTCCTCCCTTACAATAGTTTAATATTCTAAAGTCAATCATTTCCTTAATGCATGTTCACCTCTTGAATAGACTACAGACCCCTCAAAATGAGCTTCAACAAGATGGTAAACAGGTTTGTTAACCATAAGGTCCACAAACTGTTCTGTCTTGTAAGGATCATAGTAAATAACTCGATTGAATTCTTCTTTTTTATCCTGGTCAGCACTAATGAATGTACCTTTAATCCAGGCATGAACTCGTTTTCTCCGCTCTAAAAGAGTTTTATCTCTCCCAGATTTACTAACAGTACATGTACAATCTTTCAGCTGTACAGTCCTAGCATGAGCAAGTACTTTTTGTGTCTTTGAGCACCTGATAGAAAAGTTGCCAGTATTAAGATTGCGATAAACATGGACAACGTCTCCTGTATTTACTTCTCTCCCCTTGAAAAATTCCATTATTATTCTCCTTCTTCCCATAAATAAAACCGCTCCATCGTCTGATGAATACGGTTAACATAGGGATTTATTATAATCTTACCTATTTGTTCCTAAAGCAGAAAAAACAGTAGATACGCCATTTTTTGAACACAAAAAAGGCCTTTGGACTGATAGGGCAGAAACAATCTGCTTAATCAGATCCAAAGACCTTGTTTATGATATGGGATAGCTGCTGGCTAAAAAGCCGCTTTTATTAGAAAAAGGTAAAATTTATTAATTTAATAATAGCAATTAAGACATGTAATATCAATAGTTTCAGGTAAGTAAAAAAGAAGCAGCACTACTTTTACGAAAGTTTTTCTGCTCCTTTATCCTCAATTTTAGGCATTTTTAATTCCGCCTTATCTAAAAGCTCATGCATCTGATTGGCGTAATAACGCACTTCGTTTTTAGTTAGAGCGTTAATTAATTCTTCTCTTAATTCATGATACTTTTTCTTGTCTTCCTCGGTCATATAGGACCATAATTTACTCATTATCTCACCTCTTAGAAATAGTATTATTCCTATCAATGAGTATTCAATAGGTATATTTATTATTACATATTTTAACTATAAAAAAAACAACAAAAGGCTAAGCCCTTTGCTGCTTCTTTATGATTTGTCTCCCGGTAAACTTTATAGGTGCAGTTTTAATAGTTGCTACCCTACGTTCGGCTCTATTTAAAATGCTGTGTATTTCATTAGCAATTGCTTTAACTTCTCTCTGAGAATTAGAATTAATTAGTTCTATTTTTAGTTCATTAATAAGCTGCTTCTCCTGTTTCGTTAAACCAAACATACATTATTCCTCCTAGTATGTAGTACTTCCCATAAAGGGGAATGAGCTGATAATTATTGACCTAAGCGATCATTTAATTTGTTCAGCTCATCTGTTTTCGTTCTCTCAGTACTTAATTCTCTGTACAATAATACATTCTCTGCAGCCATACCAGCCATCACAGCTATTCCAAGTAACTCGCGAATATCACTTGGGTTAAACAAATAATGGGTAGCAAAAACTGCCGCCAATGCACTAATTAGAATATCTGCAAAAAATCCTAATTGAATACTTTTTGGGCGCTTAATTTTTCTTGGGAAGATCAAACTTTTATCGTGTCTAATTAAATGTGCAACTAAACCCGTAACCCCACCTGCTAAAATAGCAATTAGTACTGTTTGTAACATACTCTCACTCCCTTTCAGTAAAATAAAAAAGACCTCTGGGACGACGAATGAAAAATACACGCAAAGCGTGTATCTTTAAAACGACGACCCAAAGGTCACTAAGCCTAATAGATATACCGCGAACCATAAAGGTTGCAAAAAAAGAAAAAAGAAAAAATGTTATGTAACTATTATATCAAGTATTTTATCAGGTTGCTATTACAGTTTTGTTAGATATTTTACTTGAAGTACAAGGAATACGGTAAGAATCACCTATTTACTCTGCATATTCTTAATCAACTGTGACAATGTACCGTCTGGCACTGTTGGCCCAGAATCACCTTTTAACAGCCCTGTGTCTGCTCTACTAAATAAAGACTGTAAAATAATAGTACGATCAGCTTCCGATACCCCTTTCTCTTGGATAAGAGAAAGATATACATAAGTTAGTTGGAACCTTTCTTTTGCATCCCTTGATAGATGATATGCGCTTGTAGAAAGCAACACAAATAATCGAATTAAGTAGATGGCTATGGAAGATACCACCGCAAAAATAACCATTGCTTTAATCGAATTTAATGTATATGTACCGTTAGGAAACAGAATTGACGGAGTAAAATATAACATAAATATGACCACAATAGAAAAAATAAAAGATATACCAAGCGCCCACTTCCTCCAACGGTCTCCTCGGTTGTTATAAAAGTTATGTAAGTCATTCCAATATGTTGCAGGACCTTCTAATCTTAATTTCTCTCGATAAAGTTGCTCCATTTGTTCTAACTCTTTATTTTTATCTGCAACTAGTTTGTTTAATTCTTCTTGTTTTTTTTGAAAAAAATCTTCTGAAGTGACTACCAACTCATCTTTCCAAGAATTCAGCTCCATCTTTAAAGTTGAGAATAATTCTTCGACTTCGTTCTGTTTATCTTTATAAGCTCCATAAAGTTCATCACGGTCATTAGAAAAGGTTTCTTTTAGTTGCAATAGCGCTTGTTTAGGGGCATGAAGTTTTCTTTTTAATGCATTATTTTGTTCCTCGTAGATAAAACTTTGAAGCACCCCATTAAAATATTCTTTGCTGTTTAAATTTTTGTGGCCATTTCTTATTAAGAAATAATCAATAACCGCTTCTGCTTGATCAGGACTAATATGATATCGCTCTATTATAAAATTAGCTAAATCTGTTTCTTTGTAAATATTGTACCAATTCCTCTGGAGTGATAAATTAATTGCTGAATTAAGGGAGATTGTCGCATTATGATGATTATTATTCTGTGAATTAATAGCAGTATCAAGATGCTTTTTCACTCCTGTGAAATGGGAGTGGATCTTTTGACAATTGGCTCCCGTTTTCAATTCACTCCAAAAATCCACCTGTTCGCTTATAAATTGATAAAAATATTGAAAGTCTCCTTTAAAATCTTTTTTGATATCTTCTGGATAGAGTGTCAAGATTACGTTTTTACTTTTAAATTGTTCTAATAATGTTCCTTCAAGTGTAGCAGTCATATAGATTGCTCCTTTAAGTTTTATTTAATCAGTCAATATTAAGGAATTACTATACTTCTATGGTAACAAATACCAAGTGAACAAGGAAATACATTTTTATATAAAGTTAGGTGCAAAGCTTAGTGAGAAAATAAAAGCTCTATAAAAAGAGGCCAAAAGTAAAAGGAAATCTAAAAAAACGTCCTAATTCTGGACGTTTTATATTTCTTTCTTATTTATTATTTTTTTAATTTCACTATTGAAAAATCCCCTATCTGTTCTGTTTTCTGCATTCATCATCGCTTCCTGCAGCCTAATTATTCTAGTTCTTTCTTCTGCGTTTAGCTTATGATATATATAATTACTCATTCGTTTTTCCTTCCATACCAAAGTCAGGTCCAGGTGCAATCATTTTAGCACCAGGATAGCTGAATATACCATCGCCTGTTTTAATAATATTGTTCTCTTTCGGCCCGCAGCCTGCTGTTAATAAAGTAGCTATTAAAATAATGAATAATAACCTTTTCATTTTTACTCAACTCCCAAATCTAAGTTAATCTTAGATATTTTTGCGATGTATTCCAAGCAGTCTATAACAGGATATCTAACTAGTTTTTCATCCTGATTAAATGTAATACCCACTTCTTTCAGCCTTTCTATAAGGGCGGTTATCGATATTTGCTTTCTTGCCACCTGATTGAAATGATATAATACTACTTTTTTCCAAACTTTTTGAGAACCATTAATATATCCCTCCCCTACATAGGTATGATTTATAATTCGCTCTATTTTTTCATTTTTTTTATCATTTTCCATCCGTTTTTCCAATGTTATCAATACCGGTTCCCTCCTTAACGTAAAAAACGCCCAGCACAAAAACGAAACAAGTTCGAATGTACTGGGCGATTCCCATAGAAATATTTATTTATGAATATATTATACCATTATTAAACTAATAATGGATTTTTTTCATGTATTTTTGCTAACGCAGCGTCTAATATTGTTGCCTCAATTATAGGATGATACATACCTTTAATTGACTGGAATACACTATTCTTCCCATGCTTTATACATAGATCCACTAAGCTCCAAGTAGAGCTTACTTTCTTTAGTGTTACTTTTGAAAGGTATTCTTCTCTTCCTTCATCTGCAATCAAGATACCTCTTATAACTAGAACATCAATAGAAGTTTTTTCTTCAGTTACTAACTCTGCATTAATAAACATAATCACCGCTCCCCTGTCTTAGTATTAATACAGGTTATGCAGCACAATATTGTTTTATTCAGGGTTATTTCACCAAAAGTCATTAGGATCAATATATCTATCATGTTTTTTTAGAACCTTGATAATCATTTTTGCAGTTTGTATGGTAGGTACTCTCTCTTTATCGTTTGCAAGCTGGCTTATTAAGCCTTCACTAACTTTTGCACATTCTGCTAACCACACTTGTTTTATACCATGCTCTTCTAGGTATCTGCCAAAAGGAGTCTTTCTTTTTCTCTTTTTCGTCCTTACTCCTGTCATAATTCACCCTCCCAAAAGTCGAATTAATAAGAAGTATGGTCTATTTTATGTTTATTTAAACGTTTCTTTAAGCTCTTTAAATATTTAAAGAAATCTTTAATGAATGGCGACATTTCGACACTTAATTTTCAGCTAGATTACAAGGTTTCGATTTGGTATCTATGATTCTATTACTCAATTAGACAAAATACATATAGGACTTTCGGCTTCATAATTTCGTGTTTTTCAGCATACCTTGCTATCACTTGGAAACAACAAGAAAAAGCCCCATTGTATCCAAGTGATAGCATGGGACTTTCCAATTTTTTTTAAAGATTATTTAATTTTAAAAATTCATATGTGTTAGCGGTATAATGGTCATGATTTGAGCCTTATAATACATTTGTTGATAGTTATTTACTTTTAGAATGATAGTGTACTCATCAAAATTGGTTAGTTGACCTTTTATTATTTTTCCACTCTTTAATGTAAGGGAAATGGGTATCTTTCTTTTACGAATTTCATTCAGAAAAGCGCTTTGAATGTCAATCTTTCTCATACTTGGGACTCCTAGCAACAAAATTTATTACTTACTTTCTCACTCTTACTCTTAGCCCATTTATTGATAGTTCTCTACCTAAGGCCGTAGCATAATAATCTTCTCCATTATGTTCAATTGATGTATAAACCCAATATTCTTCATTATAAGAAGGATTAAAATATAATATTTCACATGGATATCCACTGGAGAATTCGAGTCCAGAAGGTAATTCGTAGCGATCTCGTATATTTTTTGTTAAGAGCCCTTCATCTATAACAGGCTTCTTAAGATACTCTAAACGATAATATACATCCTCTAACTTATCAAACATGCTACGATATTCAGATTGGAGAAACTCTGAGTCTAAATCATTAGAATCAGATTCTATATTCTCTGCATCATCTCCTAATTTATAAAGTAGCTTTTGTATTCCTCCTTGCAAGATATTAAATTCTTTTGTTTCTTCTTCGAGCGTAATTTTCATGGAACTCTTATTGAAATAAGTCATAGTCAATCCCCTTTAACTATCAATTTTATGAATTAAGTCATTATGATAAAATATCCCCTGGTATCCGCCAAAATCAACCGTATAACAAATTTTTAACCCAAGATGAATTGAAATTATTCTCCCAGTCTTATTAGCAAAATCTCTTAGATAATAATAATCTTCTAATTGGGTATTTTCTAGGGCAGCAGAAGGCAATTTTACTTTTACTAGTGCATTTACCTTATAATTCTCTGTAATCTGTACTTTTTCCTCTTCCAATTCTACAAATTCAAAGATTGTTAACTGATTCACAACTAAATATCGCCTTTTTCTTCGGTGTCTTCATTCAAATTCCAAGCTGTGTTAAAAGCTTCTATGGATAATTGTTCCATAGACTTATTCTCTTTTTTTGCTCTTTTTCGAATATACTCTTTTAATTGACTTGGAACAGTAATAATCAAGGTCTCAAGATCACTATCAATATAAAAACCATCCTGCTGGATTAGTATTTTTCCCTCTAGTAGGTGTTTTTGGAACAAGTCTAATAACTGTTTATCTTTTGATTTAATTAGGACCGGCTTAACTTCCATTTCAATATACTGAGCATCTATGTTATATCTAATATTCTGTGGGCCCGTAGCAATATATACTAATTCTATGGCTGCATAAACATCACTCTTTATACTGTGTGGCCTGGGGAATTTAAACTTAACATATCCTCTTTTTGTGTTATATTCTTTGTTGTCTATAATCTGATATGGCTCAAACCCTCGACTAGTACCAACCTCCAACGAATACTCTTCACCGTTTTCGGTTATTATTTTTCCGGTACTACCTTTGATAGTCATAAGTCTGGCATGTTCATGAGTATATTTGTTAACAAACAATTGAAAAAGCAACAAACCTTTATCCTTTATGTAAAAGTCTTTTCTATCAACTTTTTGGTCCGCAACTACATGATGCTCGCGTTGCCACCGTTCTACCTCCTCTGGTGCAATAAAATAGATTTCTCTACCTCTGTACAATTGCTTTTCAGCTTTTAAAACATTGTCATGAATATAAGCATTTATCGTAGTAATGTGTATTCCTAATTTATCTGCTACTTCTCCAGTAGTTAGTCCCGGCTTCATAAATTTCTTTTCTAATTTCTCAACCTCTTCTACAGCAAACACCTTCGTTCTTCTCATTCTCCATTTATGATCGTAAAGTGGAACAAGCTTCTTTTCACGAACATACTTATAAATTGTATTAGGAGTTACGTTCAGGCGTTCTGCAACCTCTGCAGTTGTTAGGAAATTTTTCTCTTCTTTTTTGTCTACCATTAACAATCCTCACGTTCTGTATTTGGATTTTTAAATAAGTACATAAAAATCATTATAAATGTAGCAATCCATAGGATTACTTTGCTAATGTTTAGTATTTTGTATGCATTGTTTTTAGTATCATCTAACGGTGAGGTCAGAGCAATTGAATCATTTGTTACAGATAAATTATTTACTTCATAGAAATTTGGCGAAAACAAAAATTTAAAAGATTCTGCTATTCCTAGATAAGCTCCTGTAGGGATAACCCACATTAGTAATAGTCCCACCCAAAATCCCATCCATATAATTAATCCCCAATCTATTTTTTTGATATTTAAAATAGGTCTAAGAAAATAATTCATAGAAACTCTCCTTTTTCTCCACCAAGTGAAAATCCTATTTGTCGGAGATCCATATTATCTATACCTTGCATTCTAGCATTTTTCTCCAACAATAATAAACGCGAATAATACCTATAGGTACTTAAAGAGATTTTTTCTTCTTTATTAAGTTCTAAAGGTTACGTTGAATTACTTCATATTCTTGTTGAAACAACATTATTAAGAACCTCCTACCTTTTTCTGGGTTAAAACATATATATTAGCTGTAGATAGCCAGAATTCTAGTAAAAAGGGAGAACAGAAATTAATCTATTCTCCTATTATTTTAAAACTAGTTTCATAGAATGAAACTGTTTCTTTGATTTCACTCTTCCAATTAGTTATTATACATCATCCAATGTTTATATCGTTTATTTCTCTCTATTTTCAAATAAAATCCGAGTTTCTTCTATTATATATACTTATATTGCTACTGTTACCTCTCTACCGTTTGGTCTAATAAACCTAACATAATCAAAATCATGTGAATCTAAATTTAAGCAGAATGGTTGCTCCAAATTGGATATGTTCAGCTCTTCTTGGTATCTGTCTTTAAGGTGCCGAACTAATCTCATTGCGCTCTTAATTTCTTTATCAGCCCTTTTTGTAACTACAAATTTACTTAGTTTCTCATGGAATGCAAAACCGATACCTATTAGTTCACGACGTTCGGGTTTTGAAGCGCCTTTAGCCTTCCATTCGATTAACGCTCCCTGTAGCGACCAGTGTTTGCTTACAGTAGCTTGATAGATAGGTACATTTTTTCCATTGTATTTTACTGTGGCTAAAATATTGTTCTCATCATAAGTTGCCATAAATACTACTCCTCTCTTTGATTCTTTAGTAAAGAATAATTGTCTGGTTTTAAAGGATAAAATGTAACATTCTTATCAGTATGAATGGTTAGTGGATAGACATCCATTTTAGAGTTTGTCCTTTTGTTTATAACAACTGGAATAAATTCTTTTTGGTTCTTAAGGTACCCCGTATGCCCTTCATACCAGTTGACAGCATCTTCAGCTACAATATGCTCCCTTCCAAACACCGCTTTCTCTATTAATTCCTCTTCATTCACTTTCTCTAATGCTATTGGCATTACTTTTAACCTTCTAATGCCTTTCATAACGATTCCTATAGGATACTTATTCCTTGGTTTAACATCATAGATAACAGCAAGTTCCCCGGTGTCCTTCCTTCTAACCAATAAACCAGGTTTTGCCTCATTCAGTGATAAAGCAGCTCCTTCTTCCACGCTGTAAGAATATCCAGTCCTTTTCTGCTTGATCTGCTGAATAACTGCTTCTTCCGCTAATCGAAGCAGTTGTTCTGTAGGAGTATTGTTATTAACCTCCAAGGTCACCTGAACTGGCTTAAAATCTAGGCGTACCGTTTTTGTTACTTTTTTACTCATTTCCATAAACACCCTTTCTAAAAGTTTTTTCTAAGGATTGAAGTATCATAGATAAATTTACCAACTTATCTAATAATTTCATTATAAGTTATTTAACATAGGATTACAATATTAAAAGTAATATATGTATATTAAGTTATAAGTAGTAATATAAATTGTAGTAGGATTATCTAAACTAATATTCTATTATTTTATATATATGGCATATAAATAGGATTTAAATTATTATTAATATATGTATATTAATAATTATAAAAACATCTATATTGAATAATAAGTTATTAATAACATTGGTTACTTCACGTTATCTCAAAAAAAACTGAGGTGAATTCACCTCAGTCTCACCTTGTACTATTCTCATCCGTGAAGATTAATGTTGCTACATTTCACCATCTAGTAAGATTGAAGCAAACAAGGAGTGAACTCTAAATGATTACTCGTCACTTACCAAATTTAACGAATTCAACCACTCTTCCCGCCATACCTATATTAATATCCAACCTAATGGATAATCGTCACTATAAAAAACTTGTGCTTAGGCGACAGTATAATAAAAAGTTTGGATACGAGAGGTTTCATGATTTTAATGACATAGAAATGATCTATTACTACGTTCATAATCAAAAAAACATTGATGATTTAAAAAATAAAAGCGAAAGAACCAAAGTGGAATATCTGAGAGAGCTTTTACACTTCTCAAAACACCTGGTTGATTATAATCTTGAAATTTCCTTAGATATTGAAATGAGAGATGGCTCTTTATTTAAAGGATTAGAAGAAGATCAATTAGAAAAGTATCAAAATTGGCTGGTGTACGAAGCCCCCATGGTTTTATATAAAAAGGAAAAATTCACTGCTACTACATTGGCCAAGAAAACTACTATAATAAAGGGATTTCTACGCTTTTTATATGATGTAGGGTATATCCAGAAAAATATAATAGGAGGGTTAAAGGCAGCAACAGTAAAAAAAGAGGATCTTCCTAATAAAGACCTTAGCCCCACTGAAGTTTTAAAACTGCTAGAATTTCTCAAGGCTGAAAATCACTCAATTCTCTTCGGTATAATTCATGTTTTAGTTACTACTGGTATTAGAAATAGTGAGTTTTGTCAGCTGAAAGTGAGAGATCTTAAACGTAATTTTTCTACGGGAGACTATTATATTGATGTAAATGGTAAAGGAAATAAAAATAGAACTTGCGTAATTAAGCCAAAAGTTTATCAAAGCATATTAGAATTTAGAAAGATGAGAGACCTTGATACGAAGTTAAGCATATCAGATGAAAGCTACCTGTTCACTACCAACACAGGAAGACCATATACTAATTCCTATTTCTCTACCTATTTAAAAAATGCAATTGCCAGGATACCATTAGAAATTTTAAAAAATAGGGAAAGTCCGATTGGTCCTCACACATTTAGACATGCTTTTGCTATTATCTCTCATTATAGCGGGGCAAATATTTTAGATATCAGTAGAAGTTTGGGGCATGAGAACATTTCAACTACCACCGAGATTTATTTAGCAAAGGTTTTTGCCCAGGAAAGAAATTCAGTACATCAATGGAAGAATGGCGAATTAAAGGACTTCATATAAGAGGCTGGGACAAAAGAATTTAACCAAAGAAAATCCGAACTAAAATTCATGATTCTACGATTAGAATGTTGAATTAGTGTAGCATTGAAATAAAGTTTAATTAAATTAACTCTATAAACCTTGATAAAATAGCAAATAGAAAAAGCGTGTTTTGAAAAAAGATTGATCAAAACACGCTTTTTCTGTGATCCTTATTCCATTAAAGCGCCCGATTCTTGAATAAGCAGTTACCTACTATTAGCTGGTTTTGCGGAAGACTTGAATTTGAGATAACTTGTACTATGACCTTAAATTAAAGCTGCTTGGTTGTTTAATTCCAATTATTTCATAAAGAGCTGTATGGATCGAGAGGTTCACATATAGTTCTGTGAAAGGCTATGGGTGAAAATCCCATTGGCTACTCGACTGATAAGTCGGGGTTAGTCCCCACCTCCAAGTCGAATAAAATCAATGGCCATGATCCTCATCTTCATACACAAACGGATCTTCCGGAGGGGCGATCAGCTCCAGTTCTTTTATTTGCAAGAATGGGATGCTATTACCACCATACTATATACCTAATATATCCTACCCATTGTATGTACGATTTCTTAATGATAATTATTTCATAACCCAAAAATCCCTACAATAAGTATTATTATTTGAGCCCCATTCCTTGTTCTAGGTTCGCGCGCTATATTTTAAAAAAGCACCCGCTCGGCTAACTGTAAGGTTTAATGCGACTTGGCAATACTGAAACTAATAACATGTAAAATTAACTTTAGAATTAGTTAATCTTGAGATAGTTACATTTCTATAGAAAAAAATATATTGAAGGAAGGGAGAGCTCCCTTCCTTCAATATATTTTATCTTAGCAACCTCATACTATTAATTATTACAATTAATGCTGCCCCTGTATCACTTAGGACTGCCATCCATAAAGTTAAATCACCAGTAAAAATCAGTAACAATGCCACTAGCTTTGTAAGTAGAGAAAACCACACATTTTGTTTGATAATGGTCAACGCTTTTCTACTCAATCGTATAGTATGAGGAAGTTTCTCAAGATTATCAGCCATCAACACAATATCCGCTGTTTCCATGGCAGTATCCGTACCGGCTCCACCCATGGCAATACCTAAATCAGCTGTGGCTAGGGCGGGAGCATCATTGATTCCATCTCCCACCATGGCTACTCGTTTCCCTTCAAGCTGAAGTTTCTTCACAGCTTCCACTTTATCTTCAGGCATCAATTCTGCAAAATAGCGATTCACCCCTGTTTGGGATGCGATTTTCTTTGCGGTTCCTTCATTATCCCCTGTTAGCATCACCATTTCATCAATCCCAACTTGTTTTAGCTTATCGATAGCTTGAACAGTGATGGTTCTGATTGCATCTGAAACCGCGATAATACCGAGCACTTCGGTACGTGTACCAATAAGAATCAGCGTGTTTCCTTCATGCTGTAATTGCTTGATTTGTTTTTCTAGTTCGGAAAGGGATAAATTAAATTCTTCATACAATTTTGGATTCCCCACAAAATACTCTTGACCATTAATGGTAGCTTGAGCACCTTTGCCTACGAGTGTTTTGAAAGTTTCCCCATTTAGTACTTGAATTCCTTTCTCTGCAGCGTAAGTGGTGATAGCTTTCGCAATAGGGTGGTTGGAATGCTCTTCAATTGTACGTGCTATTGCAAGCAGATTTTCCTCTGTACTGTTTAAAGGTAAGACCTGAGAAACTTTTGGTTTTCCTTCCGTTAACGTACCTGTTTTGTCAAAGGCTATGGCATTAATGGCTCCAGCTTTTTCAAGGAAGGTACCTCCTTTAATTAAAACACCATTTTTAGCAGCATTTCCAATAGCAGAAACAATCGCAACCGGTGTAGAAATCACGAGAGCACAAGGACATGCAACAACAAGCAATGCTAATCCTTTATAGGTCCATTCAGACCATGTTCCGATTCCAAGTAAAGGTGGTCCTATTATGATTAGTAATGCTATTATAAAAACTATCGGGGTATAGATGCTTGCAAACCGGTCTACAAATGCTTGGGTAGGGGCTTTCTTTTCCTGTGCTTCTTCCACAAGATGAATGATTTTAGCGATTGCTGTATCTTCCACAAGCTTAGTTATTCTGACTTCCAATGATCCACTTTCGTTTACCGTTCCAGCAAAAACGGGGTCTCCAACTTCTTTATCAACCGGAATGGACTCGCCAGTAATCGGAGCCTGATTTACAGTGGAAATGCCGGAAACAACATCCCCATCCAAGGGGATTTTCTCGCCAGGCTTAACGATAATAATGTCTCCTACTGAAACGTCATCAACAGGGACTTTTAATAATTGATTCCCTTTTTTTACCACTGCTTCTGATGGTGCCAAATCCATTAAACTACGAATAGATTCTCTAGTACGCTCAATGGACTTATTTTGAAGTGTATTCCCTAATGCGAATAGCCACACTACTGTAGCCCCTTCGAACCATTCTCCAATTAGAGCAGCTCCGATTGCTGCGGCAGACATGAGAACATTCATATCCAGGGAACGACTTTTGATTGCATAGTAAGCACTTCTGATCGGTTTGAATCCACCTACAACAATTGCCGCTGCATATAAAAGAGTGACAAGAATGGGATAGAATCCTGCATAGGTACCAAAAAAACCAACTGCTAAAAATCCTCCTGAAATAGCTGTTAAAGGCACTTCTTTTCTTTTTTTATTTGGAGTGGAACCATCTTTGGAAATAGGGGAAGCAACGAATCCAGCCCTTTTTACCTCTTTCATAATCTCTTGATTATTTGTCTCGTGTACAACATGCATTTTCCCAGTTGAAAAATTCACTCGAACGTCCTTAATCGCTGGATTCAAGCTAAGGTGTTTTTCGATGGTTGCTGCACATGCACCGCAATCCATCCCTTCTACTTGAAAGGTATGAACTTGTTTGGAAGCTTGATACGATACAACATGAAATCCCAGGTTTTTTACTTGTTTTTCAATTTTCCCGTTTAGAGAAGATACCCCGGTTTCCACCTGCATCTTACCTGCACTGTAGTTGACATTTACCTTGTTCACGCCTTCTATTTTGGAAATACTTTTCTCGATTGTGGCTGCACAAGAGGGACAGTCCATCCCTTTGACTTCATACTGCAGTTTCTCGACTACATTTGGTGTAGCTGAAAGATGTTCGACCAGGGAATTGTCTGATTTTCCGCTACAACAAGCTGAAACCTTTTTATCATCATCCATTCTTTCTTCCTCCTTACAGCATGAGGCAGGATGGACATTTTCATTGTGATGTGTTGTATTACTGCAGCATGAGTCCTTTTCCAAATTCCCCTGCAAAAGAGGAATGGAAGAGGAGGAATCTTGCATACTATCATTCTTGGAACAACAACTATTTGATTTTGGTTGATCTGTTGACATAATTCTCACCCTTCGTCCGGTATTCCTGTTGTCATCCATATCTAAGTATGGAATACTCTCTATTCCTTGACCACTTCTTCTTTGTAATGTATTAATGCAATAGATACTAATTGGTGAATATGATCATCAGCCAATGAATAAAACACTAATTTTCCTTCTTTACGATACTTCGCCAGGTTCATACTCCTTAACAATCTCAGATGATGGGACGCAGTGGCAGTGGAAGATCCAATGATATTCGCCACATCACAAACGCACAATTCTTTCTCCAAAGTTAAAGCATAAGCAATCTTTATTCTGGTGGAATCGGAGAGTGCTTTAAAAATCAACTCCACTCCGTTTACTTCTTCTACTCTATTTTTTAGGGTATTAACCTTTGGTTCATCAAAGCAAAAAGTTTCACAAGTGTCCTTTTCAGCAGTTTGAATCAATTTTTCTGACATGTGTTTCCCCACTCCTATTCAAACGTTCATTTGATTATTAGTTCTAAGATTATGTTATGCCATGTTTTTAATATTGTCAAAACTTTATTCAAATACCCTTTTGAATAAATGTTCTTACTTTGTTAGAATGAATCCGATAAAGAATAATATTGGAGGCATCCTTATGAACAAAGCAATTATCCTGACGATCATCTTATCGATTTTTTCCTTTAATCAAGTTTCAGCTCATACAGGTCTGGAAAGTTCCGATCCTGTTCAAGGAGACACAGTAAGTGATGAGTTGCAAGAGGTCATCCTTAATTTTGAAACAAAAGTAGAAGCTAATAGCACATTGACAGTCCTCGATCCAAAAGAAACAGAAGTTCCTGTAGAAGTGGAAATTAGCGGGCAGCAAATGAAGGGGATACTGAGTCAGCCATTGGAAGCTGGCGACTATCAAGTACTGTGGAAAATAATTGGAGCTGACGGACATCCGATTGAAGGAGAGGTTACTTTTTCTGTAAGTAGTGACGAAACAGTAACTGAGCAACAGGAAGATAATCATTCTGAAGAAGTGGATCGCAGTATTGAAGGGATTGAGCATAATACTTTGCCTTCCTATATCCTCCCATCTATCGTGGGTATATTCTCCATTACGATACTTGTTAGCCTCTGGTGGTTCTTGAGGAGGAAAATATAATCAATGTTTTTCTTAGGAGTAATAAGTGAAACCATTCTTTATTTGTGCTTCTCGATCCTAATGGGAAGTTTCATTCTTTATGCGGTGCCTGAACGATACCGTCCATCTATTTACGTTCCAAGGAACGTCATGCTACTTGCTACTGGCGGGATTGCGATTCTATCTTTTACCCCAGTGGCAATTCTGGTTCTCTATCTCTATAAAGATATTGGAATATGGAACACCTTACAGAGTGTTCTATTTACGTTTGAAGTAGGGAAAGCCTGGGTCATCACTTATTTTATAGCTACCTTTCTCTTTATCTTTATTGTGTGGTTCGATATTCGAAAGCGTGCACTTTTTTCTTTTATAGGAATTGCTTTTACCCTTGTATTGATACTTGCTCTGGGTTATGCAAGTCATGCCAGTTCCTATGACCCCATAACTGGTTTTCTCACCCACTCCACCCATTTTACAGCCGTAACGGTTTGGGTAGGTATATTGTTTGTTGTAGGCTGGAAGTCCACTAATTATGCTAACTGGCTTTCATTCTTAAAATGGTACACACCATTATCTATCCTTTGTTTAAGTGTGACGATTCTCTCTGGGCTTTATCTAATGAACTTTGTAATAGATTACGAGTTCTATACGAACTCCTGGATGCTGACATATGGACAAACCCTACTTTTAAAGCACATCTTGGTCTTACCATTGTTAGCATACGCTTTTATTAATGGCATATTTATAAAAAATACCTTAAGAAAACAATCAGCTTTTGATCCAAGACCATGGACAAAAGCTGAAGGAATCATCATCGGCTTTATTTTTGCTGCAACTGCCGCATTAGGACAACAATCTCCACCCCACGAAACAGATATTACAAAGGATACAGTTTCAACATTGTTTACCTATTTTTATCAAGGTAAGTACACGGAGAACATGGTACTAGGTTTAGAAATGTCCTTAACAAGTGTCTTGTTGTTAATTTGTGCGACGACTTTTTTCGCCTTGATGATATACTCATTCATGAAAAAGGCTGGTCCATTACTGACGTTTATACTGGGAGTGTTTTTAACTATATCCAGTTATCTTACCATTTTAGTTAGTATTCAGTAGGAAAAGGAGAAATTAACATGTCCAAAAACAATAAATCACCATTCAAGTTAATAGTTATCGTAACGCTACTTATCATTGGAATTATTGCGGCTCTTGTAATCATTACAAACCAAGATAATGACAATGACGGAAAATCTTTGGATAACACCCCATCCATCGAAGGGCAACCCGTTCTTGGCGAAGAGGATGCACCAGTTACAATTGTAGAGTTCGGGGACTTTAAATGTCCTGCTTGCAAAGCATGGGGGGAAAATATTTACCCTCAACTTATCAATGATTATGTAGATTCCGGAAAAGTTAAATTCGCTTATATTAATGTTCTTTTTCATGGCGAAGAGTCCGCATTAGGAGCAGCTGCTGCTGAAGCAATCAGAAAACAGAACCCAGATGAATATTGGGAGTTTCATAAAAAGCTTTTCGATGCACAGCCTTCAGCAAATCACGATGGATTATGGATTACAACAGATAAGGTGATGGAAGTGGCTAGTGAACTACCTGATATAGATATGGAACAATTTAAAACTGATCTGAAAAGCCAGGAAATTATAGATGCTGTAACACATGATAATGATCTTACCGAAGAGTTTAAAATCAGTCAGACTCCAACCATCATGGTGAATGATAAAGTGTTGGCTGACCCATTTGACTATGATAAAATCCAATCGTTAATTGAGTCTGAGCTTGAAGGTGATGAATAATGAAAAAGGTCGAAGAGGCATCTGGCCAGATCTATCTATATTTGGCTTGGGTAGTTGCCACAGTCGCTACGCTAGGAAGCCTGTATTTCAGTGAAATACGAGGCTTTATACCATGTGAATTATGCTGGTACCAGCGGATTCTGATGTATCCAATGGCCCTTATCCTTGGGATTTCAACCTTCCAGAATGATAGCTCCGGCAAGAAATTTGCTCTGCCGATGGCCGTAATAGGTTGGTGCATTTCGCTGTATCACTATTTAATTCAAAAGGTTCCTGGATTTGCGGAGATTAAACCGTGTGTCAATGGCGTTCCCTGTAATGCACAATATATTAATTGGTTTGGATTCGTTACGATACCATTCCTTGCATTAACTGCCTTTTCATTAATTATTCTTTTACTCGCTCTATTGAGTATGAAACAAAGGAAACAAAAATAAAGGAAGACTAAGAAAGACACTTGCAGCATTTTGGCAAGTGTCTTTTTCAATGTAACTAGTTCTCATTCACAATCTTTACATGCTCGATGACTTCCTCAAAAGGCACATCTAAACCGTCATAACTCTTGATAATAACTCCCTCCTGGTTAATGAGATAGAAGCTCGTACCATGTACAACTTCTCCTCCCCCTTTAGGCTTGGCTACTATTGTTTTAAAATTCTTCTGTCCAAACGCTTCTATTTCTTGTTGTGTGTAGCCCGTAACAAAATTCCAATTCGAATAATTGATATCAAAACGGCTGCCAAACTCTTTCAGCACTTCTGGAGTATCTACCTCAGGATCTACTGAAAACGAGAGATATTGGACATCCAAGCCTTCTTCTTCTGTTTTCTTTTGCAGTTTAGACATATTTGCTGTCATCGGGGAACAAACTGTCGTGCAGCTTGTAAAGATAAAAGATGCAATAGTAACATTCCCTTTTATGTCTTCTAAACTGTACTCTTTTTCGTCCTGATTGACAGCGGAGAACTCCTCTAGTTTCCAATTTGTCTGGTCCGGAATCTTTCCACTACCAAAACCACATGAAGAAAGAATTAATAAAAGGACGCTAAGCATTCCTAAAAAAGTAGATTTGTTTCGCAATCTGTTTCATCCTTTACTGTAAAATAAGTAACAACAACGGAATCGTATCATGCTCCGAAGAAGAAAGAAAGATTACCTAAACTTTGTTCATAGAAATTTCTTGAATAGCGAAATATATTCAAAAATTCATTGCTCTCAGTCTTTATAAATATTAAAATATGAGTATATGTGCATATATAAAGGTGGTCTTTATTATGATTTATGATGCTTTAGTAATTGGAGCTGGCCAAGCAGGCTTATCCATGGGTTATTATTTAAAGAAGACTTCGCTATCCTTTTTACTCCTAGATGAACATTCTCGAATCGGGGAATCCTGGAGAAAAAGATACGATTCCCTTGTGCTATTTACCCCAAAGTCGTACAGCTCTTTACCCGGCATGGGAGTAGAAGGATGTCCCAGCCAATTTCCTACAAAAGAGGAAATTTCCATGTATCTAGAGAGTTATGCTGCCCACTACCAGCTTCCAATCCAGCTAAACACTCAAGTGAAAAAACTAACGAAAGAAATGGAGCTTTTTGTTGTGGAGACCAATGGTTCTACACTTAGGGCAAGAAACGTTATAGTATGCACTGGGCCTTTCCATACTCCCAGTATTCCTACCATTGCTAAAACACTATCCACTACCATAAACCAGATGCATTCCTCTGAATATCGTAACCCCTCCCAATTGGCATCAGGTTCTGTGTTGGTAGTAGGTGGAGGAAATTCAGGTGCACAAATTGCAATAGAAATTGCAAACCAAGGCTATGACACATACCTTTCTGTAAGTAAAAGTCTAACTCACTTACCCTTAACCATTGCGAATAAAAGCATCTTTTGGTGGCTAGATCGCACCAAAATTCTTCGAGCAGATAAAAATACGCTAGTTGGAAAAGCCTTTCGAAAAAGAGGCGATGTCATTTTTGGTACAGAGTTAAATGATGCAGTTGCAGAAGGGAAAATCACTATTAAGAAAAGAAGCGTTGGGGCAACTGATCAAACCATTCTCTTTGCTGATCAAACTACCCTTAATCCAGATAATATTATATGGGCTACAGGATATACCCCGGATTATTCCTGGATAGATATGCCTAACATTATCCAAGAAAAAGAGTGGCCGTTACATGAAAGGGGAGTTACAAGTATTAAGGGGCTTTTCTTCCTAGGAATGCCTTGGCAGTCCCAACGCGGTTCCGCTTTGTTACTTGGTGTTGGAAGTGATGCCGGTTTTATTCATCAAAAAATATTAGAAAATAACTAATCCTTCAATTTTTTCTCATCTCTTATTACATAACAATAATTTCCGATTCTATGTATTTCCCAGTACAATCATATATAATAAAGGTATTAACTTGAAGGAGTTTATGTTATGAATAAGAGCAACATTGAATTAGATTCAGAAACATTGAACATGGTTTCTCAGACATTCAAGGCACTATCGGACCCTACAAGACTGAGAATCCTTCACCTGCTTTTTGATGGAGAGTTTTCGGTTAACGATATCGCAGAGAACTTAGGCCTCTTGCAGTCCACAGTATCACACCAACTCCGCTTACTGAAGAGTCTGCGATTGGTGAAATTCCGCAGAGAAGGAACAACTATTTATTACTCGCATGATGATCAACATGTCATTGACATATTGCAGCAGACCATACAACATACCAAACATAGTTAATTTGGAGTGTGTAACTCCATAAAAAATAAACGCTCCCAATTCGAGCGTTTATTTTTTATGAATCAGTTGCAAAGATCCCCTTCACAATTCTCTCCAATCAAATCAATTTGAATGGTAGTGTGCTCAAGATGGTAATTATGGTGTAAAAGTGTTTGTGCTGTTTTTAAAATATCCTGCTGATTCACGTCTACATCGATAACGATGTGACAACTTAATGCAGGGAATTCGGATGTGATGGACCAAACGTGCAGGTCGTGCACATCTCTTACTCCCGTAATCTGGAGCAACGACTCTTTAATCTCCTTCACATTTATATTGCTTGGTGCCCCCTCCATCAGAATGTGAAAGGAATCTTTTGTTACGCGATACCCACTAATTATTATTAGAACTGCTACTATTACGCTTGCAATCGGATCAGCCAAATTCCATCCAAAAACCATGATGAGTAAAGCCGCCGTTATAGCCCCCACTGATCCAAGGAGATCCCCCAGTACATGTAGGAAGGCACTCCTGACATTCAAGTTTTCGTCCTTATCTCCGCTCATTAGAATATATGCAGCTATAATATTCACAAGTAATCCTAACACAGAGATAATTAGCATCCCGCCACTGATCACTTCAGGAGGGCTTTGAATTCTTTTGTAGGCCTCCCAGAATATATAAACGGAAATGCCTATTAATGTGACACCATTTATGAAAGCAGCAAGGATTTCGAACCGTTTATATCCAAATGTTTTCGAAAGTGTTGCCTGCTTTTCTCCAAATGTTAACGCCAAATAACTTAATCCTAAGGCAACAGCATCACTTAGCATGTGTCCTGCATCGGATAATAAGGCCAAACTGTTGGTCAGTATTCCCCCAATCACTTCCACGATCATATAGGTGGCAATAATGATGAACGAAAGTTTCAGAGCTTTTTTATTCTTACTGCCATGATGATGATGTCCATGGTCATGGCTGTGACTATGATGAGCTCCCATCAAGAATCATCCCTTCTTTATATGTATATATGTTCATATATACATTATTACAATCTTATTTGTTAACATCAATACATTTTTTATTATTTTTCCACAATAATATGAAAAGTAATACTTAAAATAATTCCCGTCAATAAAAAGAAGTATGCCTGTTTTCTGGACAACCGGTTCCAGTAAGAAAGAATGAATTCGTGTAAGGAAGTAAAAAAGATAAGACTGCCAGTCATAGCAATTAATACACTTTGAACTCGGTCTGTTATGGAAAAAAAAATTCCTAATGACATAAAGCTAATAAAAAGAAGAGCAAAAGGTACATAGTACAGGAGGGATTTCCAAGATGCTTCTCCTTTTGATAAAAGTGCTAGGGTAATTGCAAACCCTTCTGGAATATGGTGAATTCCGGACAGTATCGTAAGCGATGTGAAAATTTCAGTTTTATGAATGATAGCCCAAAGAGTAAGGCTGAAAGGAATGGTATGTAAAATCATTGCCAGAAAAATAAGCAATACAGAATGATTTGCTTTCTCGAAAGAGTGCAGGAAAAAATGGAGTGTTATAAATAAAGACAGCCCAATCATACTGCCAACTGCTAAACTTTCTATATCTCTCTCATTCATAGCTAGTGGAATTATCTCTATACAGACTACTCCAATTAATAATGCACCACATAGTAGAAAGATACCGTAAACAGATCGTTGGAACAGATAAAAAATTCCTATCGCACTACCTCCCCCGACTCCTAAACAAACCAATAAGAACATTCCAATTGTCCATTGCTCCATGAGTGCCATCCTTTACTAAATTAGTAGTTTATTCACCTTCAAATTGTCCTATTCGGTTTCAAAAATATTTATTTCTTTATTATTTTATATGGTTGACAATATGAACATATGCACATATTATGAAATTAAAGTTGGCCTAAGGAAACTTTATGAGCTTATACCAATTTATTAGCGTGAGGTGAAACCTAAATAGTAATAAATTAGAAATTATCTTTAAATTTTCTATTAAAAGGATAGTCCCTATAGGCATTCAATGTAGTTATTTATCATAAAAGTTGCATATAGGCAATTTTTTAAGAGGAGGTAAAGTATGGATAAGGAAAAGGAAGAACAGCAAAAAATATCTCGTCGTGATATTTTGAAGATTGGATCAGTTGGAGCCGTAGGACTTGCAGGGAGTTATTTTTTAAACAAGGTTGCTCCATATACAGGAACAGCCAACGCTTCTTCTCACAATAATCACAAGAAGAACAATGGTCATGCCAATCATGCGAACATGACGGATAATTCCAAAACGAGCGGTTATAAGATGGCTGAGCGATTGCTCACTGAATTTGATTATGGAAAAGTGAGTACCCTGCCTAATGGTCAAACTCTCAGAACATACGAAGTCGTTGCAATTGATAAAGAAATCGAAATCGCTAAGGGGATCAAGTTTCCTGGATGGACGTACAATGGAACCATTCCAGGACCAACCTTCCGGTGTACAGAAGGTGATATGCTGCGATTCAACTTTATTAACCAAGGCAGCCATCCACACTCCATTCACTTTCATGGCATCCACCCACCTGAAATGGATGGAATAGAACCAATCTATCCAGGTCAATCTTTCACGTATGAATTTGAAGCGAAACCTTACGGACTACAAGTCTATCATTGCCATGTACTCCCTTTGGCTCGTCATATTCATAAAGGACTTTATGGGAATTTTATCATTGATCCTAAGACACCTAGAAAACCAGCGAAAGAGCTTAACATGGTCATGAACGCTTATGACTTGGACTTAGACGGAGCGAACGAATTCTACACTGTGAACGGCTATGCGTTTGCATTTATGAATCATCCAATAAAGATAAAAAAAGATGAACTCGTCCGAATTTATTTGAGCAATCTAACGGAATTTGATTTATTGAACTCGTTCCATCTTCATGCTAACTATTTTACGTATTATCCAACTGGAAGAGACGACAACCCCTCCCAGTTCACCGATACGATTATGCAATGTCAAGGTGAACGTGGAATCGTTGAAGTCCGTTTCCCATACAAAGGGAAATATATGTTCCATGCTCATGTCAGTGAATTCGCTGAACTGGGTTGGATGGGATTCTTTGAGGTCGAGTAAAAGGAGGGATGAAGATGAAGATTAAATGGTTGATTGCTGGACTTATCCCATTGATTTTGTTAGTCGGCGTACTTGGTTGGGTGTTAAAAAATGGAGCAGGAGTTGAACAAGATCCTGCTGCTCCAATTGAAGTATTAAACATTGAGAGAATAAAAGTAACAGTCTCTGGGTTCGAGCTTAACGTGAGCAACACGGGACCTGAAACATTAAAGATTTCACAGGTTATGGTGGATGATTCGGTTTGGGATTTCACTGTCTCTCCTAGTCAAACACTTGAACGATTTGATGATGGTAATATTGTGATCAACTACCCATGGGTAAAAGGAGATCCCCATCTGATAAAACTGATTACGGAAAATGGCATCATCACAGAAGGTGAGGTTCCTGTTGCAAATTTAACACCAATGCCCACTTGGGAAAACTTTTTGAATTACGGTTTTATAGGATTTTATGTAGGAATTGTACCTATCACACTAGGATTGTTATGGTATCCGTTCATGAAACGCTTTAAGCGTAAATGGATCAATGCAATTTTAGCATTAACAGTTGGCTTATTGCTCTTTTTATTCGTAGGAACTTTAGCTGATGGGTTTGAGATAGGAGCTGAAGCACCTTCTGTATTTCAAGGAAACATGGTGGTCATCATCGGAGCAGTTCTTACATTCCTCCTACTGATTGGTTTCGATCAGTATCAACAAAAGAAGCTGGAGTCCAAAGGATATTCTCCTTATGCCATTGCCTTACTCATGGCAACAGGGATAGGACTCCATAACTTCGGTGAAGGTCTGGCCATCGGATCTTCTTTTGCCCTAGGGGAAGCAGCACTCGGAACCTTTTTAATTATCGGATTCACATTGCATAACATCACAGAAGGAATCGGAATCGCAGCACCGTTACTAAAATCGAAACCACGATTTAGGGACTTCGTTCTCTTAGGATTAATCGCAGGTGCACCAGCTATATTGGGTACTTGGTTTGGGGGCTTTGTCTTCTCACCAATCTGGGGAGCGTTATTCTTAGGAATTGGAGCAGGTGCTATCCTGCAAGTCATCTTTGTTATCACAAAGATGCTTATCGAAGACCATAAAAAGTTCAAAGAACCTTCTGTCTCTTGGTTAAATCTTTCTGCATTCTCTGCTGGTATGCTTATCATGTACTTTACCGCATTTTTCGTAAAATTTTAAGGAGGGATAGCTATGTTAGGACCTGGAAGCTGGGTATTAGTGGGAGCAGCTGCTCTTATTATCTTCGGACCGAAAAAACTTCCCGAATTAGGTAAAGCTGTTGGAACAACGCTTAGAGAATTTAAGAAGTCAACACAAGGCCTCATGGATGAGGATGAAAAAAACCTCAACGCGATACCGACTCATAAAAGTACTGACACTCATAGAAAACAAAGGAGCCACCTGTCTTAATCAAGGTGGCTCCTCTAGTTTTTGTACCTTGGTAAATTTTATTTAGATATACTTTCTATGCACGTTCTTACCGTCATAAGTAAAAGTACGTTCTTCTTCTCAATAACCGACTCCATATAGGGGTACCACCAACAGTTTGACATAAAACCCACGCTAAGCAAATTTCGACATAAAATAAGCCGATGATTCCCTACGCTAAGGAATCATCGGCTTATTAAACTATTCTAGTCGTTTTATTATCTGTATAAATCCAGACATATTTCCATTTGGTTATTCATGATAATCAATCCAAACATGCTGGTACTTGCCAATTTTAGGGTTCCTTTGTGGTAACTCCTCAGTTTTTTTTATTGAAATGGTAGTTAGCCCCTGTGTTGCAAGTTAATATAATAGGGCTTCATAAGCTGCACTCTGTATTAGTGACAGGATATGACCAATGCTATATTTACTTTAATGTCCCACTAGCAAACACAAAGAATAAAAAGGCCAAAAATAGCAGACTTTGAAGCTGGTGCAACTGGGTAGACAAGCAATTACTTTTATCCAATAGTTAGTTGGTTAAGGCGGGTTCCATTATTTGTAAATAAGAAAACCAAAAGTCCCAACTGTTAACTAGAGCGACTTTTGAAGATTATTTTTTAATAATTTATTAAACTCAAAAGGGCACTGAAAGTTTCGTTCTCCACCATGATAT
This sequence comes from Sutcliffiella horikoshii, assembly GCF_019931755.1. Classification (NCBI taxonomy): domain Bacteria; kingdom Bacillati; phylum Bacillota; class Bacilli; order Caryophanales; family Bacillaceae; genus Sutcliffiella; species Sutcliffiella horikoshii. The sequence goes on from NZ_CP082921.1 coordinate 33,042, forward strand.
AGATTCCTAAACCAATAAAGACAATGGGTATAATCCACCTACCGTAATTCTCTAAGGTTTCAGAGACATGTTTAAAAGCTGTCAAACGATATCCAATAAAACACCAAATTGCAACCATAATAAAGAAAGTAATAACCGTTACTGCTAGTTGGTTCATGGTTAAAGTAGAGAAGAAAGGAACATATATTCCAATGTTATCTCCGCCATTAGCAAATGTTATAAATGCTACACTTAAAAAGACACTATTATACTTTCCAGAATTTAAACTTGAAAGAATTGCATTTTCATCCTCATCTTCTCCCTTTATAAACAACATAATCCCTAAATAGATTGGAATTAGTCCAAGTAATCCTACCCATTTCTCTGGAATTAACATAACTCCAAAAGTTCCTAAGAGACTAACTACTACTAACAAGGTAAAACCTAGATATTGTCCAATAATTATATCCTTAGGGGATATATGCTTATTCTCTATCTGGTTACCTTTTAAACCTTCACTCGTTTTCACCTGTGCTTTTGCCTGTGAAAATAGCAGCATCAAAACAAAAATATCATCAATATTGGTAACTATAAATGCCCCTATTGCAGAAATAACGGTCAAAATTAAAGTCAATTACATCAACTCTCTAACTAATTTTTTATTATATTTAGAAGTTATACTATTAATGAGACCATTTTAGAAAAGGAATTTCCATCTGTCTGGAAGAGCCCTTTTTAGCACTTTTCCCTTTATTCTTTCACTCTCATTAGTCGCAAACCATTTAGTGCTACTAGAAGGGTTGCGCCCATATCGGAAAGAATGGCAATCCAGAGCGTTAACCAACCTGGGATAACCAATAGTAAGGCAATAAATTTAATAGCAATTGCAAAAGTAATGTTAGCTTTGATTATATTAAGAGTTTTCCGGCTAAGTTTTACAGTGAATGGAAGTTTTCTTAAATCGTCTCCCATTAGAGCGACGTCTGCAGTTTCTAAGGCTGTGTCTGTACCAGCTCCACCCATTGCAATACCAACTGTTGAGGCCGCCAATGCAGGTGCATCATTGACCCCATCTCCTACCATTGCTACGTTGCCATACTCGGATCTCAACTGTTTAATAAAGTCTAATTTGTCCTGTGGCATTAATTCTGCCTCTATATCAGATACTCCAACCTGCCCTCCGATAGCATTCGCAGTACCTTTGTTATCACCAGTAAGCATAATTGTTTTTTTGATTCCAAGTTGATGTAACTTTTGAATAATTTCCTTACTTGACTCACGAACTTCATCAGCAACTGCAATAACTGCAAGTATTTCTTTTTCGGTTCCAATAATCATGGCTGTCTTACCTTGATTTTGAAGAGTAGTAACATTTTGCTCTAAGTCTTTATCGAAATCATTAGTCAATAATTCCTTAAAGAGTTTCGGGCTACCGATATAATAAGTCGTCCCGTTTACGATACCCTTTATACCCTTTCCTGTGATAGAAGAGAAATCCTCTACCTGTACGTCAGAATTAGTAATGTTTTCTTCTTCTGCTTTTTTCATGATGGCTGAAGCAAGAGGATGCTGAGAACGATACTCCAATGCAGTAATAATGGATAGTAATTCTTTTTCATTTATCTGTTTGTTTAACACATTATAATCAGTTACAGCTGGGACCCCTTTTGTTAATGTTCCTGTTTTATCGAATGCAATAGCCTTTAAAGCGCCCATTTCTTCTAAATACACTCCGCCTTTTACAAGGACCCCTTTTTTCGCAGCATTTCCAATCGCTGAAACAATAGAAATAGGAGTCGATATGACCAAAGCACAAGGACAACCAACAACAAGAACAGCTAATCCTTGATAAACCCATGTTTCCCAACTGCCATCAAAGAATAATGGAGGGACTATAGCAACTAATGCTGCAATGATCATAATGATCGGTGTGTAATATTTTGCGAATTTATCAACAAATGCTTGCGAAGGAGCACGTTCCCCTTGTGCTTCCTCTACAAGATGAATAATTTTAGAAATTGTTGTATCTTCTACAAGTTTCGTTATTTTTACTTCAAGTAATCCTTCTTCATTTAAGGTACCTGCAAATACTTCATTATCAACCGTTTTCTCAACAGGGACTGATTCACCTGTAATAGCTGCTTGGTTAACGGCAGAGTACCCACTTACAACTACACCATCCATCGCAATCTTTTGACCAGGTTTTACAATCATGATATCCCCAACAGCAATATCATCAACATGAATCATTATTTCTTGTCCATTACGTCTAACAAGTGCCTCTTTAGGAGCGATATCCATTAATGAACGAATCGATTGTCTTGCTCTATCCATAGAGAATCGCTCAAGTGCTTCACTGATTGCAAAGAGAATAACAACAATGGCAACTTCTGCCCATTCTCCAATAATAGCACCACCTATAACAGCCACTGTCATAAGGGTTTTCATATCAAATTCAAAACGTAGTAAGTTTTGCAAACCAACTTTAAAAAGTGATAATCCTCCGATAAACATGGATGCTAAAAACAATAAGGTAGTAACAATGTTCTCTTCTCCATTCACATACGAGGAAAGATAACCAAAGGCAATCAATAAGGAAGCATAAAGTAGAGCACTATGCTTCTTATAAAACGGCACTTTATCTTCTTTCGTATCTTCTTTTACCTCTTGTGATGCTTGGCGAGCAGATTTTTCAGGTGTCACTTTGAGATTCTCAAATGCACCTGCTTTTTCTAGTTCTTCTATCGTTGCATTACCATAAACAGCAATTTTAGATGCACCAAAATTTACTTTTGCATCCTCAACTCCAGATAGCTGTTTTACATTTTTTTCGAATTTACCCGCGCAGTTTGCGCAAGTAAAACCTTGTACACGATAGTCCTTCTTTTCTTGTTCAGATGTTATTGCCTTTTGATCAGACATTGACATTCACTTCTTTCTTATGTTCTAGTACAATCGTCATTATTTGTCTAATATGTTCATCGTCTAACGAATAAAACGCTAGTTTTCCTTCTTTTCTATATCTTACAATCCCCTGCTTATGTAGGGTCCTTAAATGATGAGAAGCATTTGCCACCGTAATACCAATAATATTTGCTATATCACACACACATAACTCTTCGTCTTGACACAAAGCATAGGTAATCTTTGCCCTATTTTCATCCGCAATTGCTTTTAACATTTGGGCAACACTAACAATATCGATTGTTTTTAAATCACCTTGTATTCGATTGACCTTTTCCTCGTCATAACAAAAAATTTCACAAGTATCTTTCTTATTCACATTATCACCCCATTAATATTCAAGTGTTCACTTGAATATAGTATATACCTTTCCTTGGTTAATATTCAAGTGAATATTTGAATGAAAAACATAAAATGATTTTTTATAGTAGTAATTCCCATTAACGAACGTTTTAGGGATTAATTTTTACTCCTCCATAATTCAGTAGTTTTTATGTTTTTCATTCCCTAAAAGCTTCCCTTTAACATCTTTCCCTAAATTGACTCCGAATCCGAATTAGGGAATAATTATTTTGAAGGAGTGAATTAAAATGGGGAAAATCTTTGGATATGCTCGTGTTTCTACTCAAAATCAAATTTTAGATCTTCAAATTGATGCTTTAGAAAAAGCAGGAGCAGCTGTTATTTACAAAGAGAAAATAACTGGAACAAGAAACAGAATTATAACGACTTCTAAAGGCTATAAGTAAAGTTGATTCTGTGGTCGTTTATAAGTTGGATTGTATCTCAAGGTCTACAAAACATCTAATTGAATTGGTTGAAACCTTTGAAGAAAAAAAGGTCATTTTCCATACAGGATAATATTGATACTTCAACAGCTATGGGACGTTTTTTCTTCCGAACAATGGCGAGTAATGCTGAACTTGAACGAGATATTATCAGTGAGCGTACAAAATCAGGATTACAATCTGCAAGAATGAGAGGCCGAAATGGGGGGAGACCTTCCAAAGACTCCAAGTTGGTGGAACGTGCTTTAAAACTACATTCATCTAAACAATTTAGCATCAAAGGAATTACGGATATTACGGGTGTTAGTAAATCAGTGTTGTATCGCGAGCTTTGGAAAAAAATTAAACCTTCTGGTTGGATTAGGGGGCTTTTCCTGTGTATCTAAGAGCGAGAGAACTACTTACACTTGATCAAAGAAGGATTTTTTGATAATCCCGTCTACTTTATGGGAATTAGCGTATTACTATACCCTTACTCAAGATGATATTGAGGTAATAAGACGTAGAAGAAGAGATCATAATCGATTGGGATTCGATATTCAAATTTGTCTTTTTCGTTACCCTGGTTGGTCTCTCTCAGATATCAAGAATGTTCCTGATAAGGTGATATACTATGTTGCTAATCAGTTACAAGTAGATGCAAGTGAATTTAAGCGATATTCTGAACGAGAGCAAACAAAACATGAACATATGGAGGAAATACGAAAGTATTATGGTTTTTCTAATTTTTCAGCAAGTCATATCGGATTATTTCACAGGCATTACTCCCCCATGCAATTGAAAATTCAAATGCCCTGTTCCTAATAAGGATGACTTTAGAAGAAATGCGAAAGCGAAAAATCATTCTGCCTGCTATGACAATGATTGAAAGATTAGTATTGATTAGTATGGGATACAAGGCGACGGGCAAAGGAGAAAATATATAATTCACTCTTTAAGGGGTAGTGACAGCTTCGCTGGTACTACCCCTTAAGGAAAGTTCCCGATTTTCCCCTTTTTTAATAGTACAGGGATGGACCATTTCCATTTAATAACGCCTAAAGGAAATAATCCAATGAGTATGATTGCCGGACCGATAAAAATTCGAATCCAAGGAAAGAAATTGGTTAAGGTAGCTTCGATTTCTTTACCGAAAACCCATATTATTATCCCCACTATGGAAAAAGCTAAAACTTTCCCCATAGTAAAAAGCTAAACATCCCCCCATGCTATTTTTTTGTAAAGATTTATTACCATACAACATAAGCGCGCCTAAATTCCCTGTGATTTGACAAGGTACCAGAGAACCTACCACACCTAATATCAATGCAAATAGTATTGGAATCCTTCAAAAGGCATCGCCATATTAAAGAAATGCTGCAGAAAAAAATTACTGAATTTATTAAATATCTCATACATATGAATTATCCTCCTACTTCTCTAATCATAGTTAAAATAATTCATAAAACATTGTATATACTTGATAAATTTATGACATATTACTTGGTAAACTTATTGATCAACATTTAAAATCCAGTGAACCCTCCAAACCAACTAACTAATACAGCAATAATTTTGGTCATTAAATTAAAGTACAATAAGACTCCCATCAAAATCATTATTGAACCTCCCACTTTCATAAATAATGCACTATGCTTTTTAATAAAAGTCATTTTATTAATAAATAAGGTCATTAAAAGAAAAGGAATGGAAAATCCTAATACATAAAAAAACATGTAAATAAATCCTTTCCCTGGATCTGTTACACCTAAGGCGATGACACCAGCAAGGATTGGACCTGAACAAGGCGTCCAACCAGCAGCAAAACCAATGCCAATCAAAACTGTACCTAAATAACCTGTAGGTCTCTTTTGAAATTTAACTTTTTTATCAGAAAGTAGGAAGTTGAAATTTAGAAGCCCTGTAAGGACTAAACCAAAGAACACCATGACGATAGCGCCAAGTTGCCGTAATAAATTTTGATTACCTATAAAAAAAGTACCAATAAATGACGTGGAGAGCCCTAAAGCTAAAAAGATAATTGAAAATCCTACTAAAAATAAAATGGTATGAACAAAAGCTTTCCCACGTAGAATACCTTTTTCATTTTTTAAATCATTTACAGACACTCCAGTAATATAGGAAAGAAAAGCAGGATATAAAGGAAGCGCACATGGTGAAATAAATGATAAGAAACCTGCACCAAATGCTAGAAATAAGTTTAGATGCTCCATTAAAAAAGACCTCCTGAAGTTGTTTATAAAGTTCAAGTATCTACTATCATAATTTCTAAGACAATCTAACAGTATTTAGAAGAAAGTAAGGATAACGTATTTTTAGAACTTGTTTAGGCTTTAGATTAATTAAGCTAACTTTTTTAATTTTACAAATAAAAAAGTCGTTCCTAAACTTAAAAGGAAATCGACTTTTGTTTATAAATCGCTTAACATACAAATTTTTATAAAAATAGTAGCGATATCCCGTTCTTATTCCGAAACTATTTCAACCGTGGGATATCTTAATAATGGCGATAAACAAATTTAGTCTCAAACAGTTATTGAACTTCTTAAGGGTTTGGCTTAATCATTTCCATGAATTCTTTCACTCTTGCCTCTGTTAATTCTCCTGAATGCTTTTTTACTACAATGCCATTTTGGTCAAGTAATATTGTGGTAGGTAATGGAAGAACTCCATAAGCCTGTCTTACTTGATCATTTCTATCCATGGGAATAGGAAATGTCATTCCATGGCGATCTCGAAATTTTTCAACTGCCAGATCTGTTTCCTGTATATTTACTGCAAGGATTTCTACACCTTGCTCTTTGTATACTTGATACTGTTTCTCCATGTAAGGCATCTCACGCTCACAAGGCTTACACCAAGTTCCCCAGAAGTTTAAAAACACCCCTTGCCCTTCATAGTCAGAAAGCATTACTTGGTTGCCCTCTAAGTCTGTTAGAACAAAATTCGGTGCTTTATCTCCAACCTCTACTATTTCACCAGATTGAACAAAATTTATGTACATCGTATATCCTACTGCAATCACCATTACGGCTAAGATAACCGAACGCATAATCAGTCTTTGCTTTTTATTCAATTACATCTCTCTCCTATGGTTGATATTTTAGTATTGAGGCAATTATAGCATTCACTGTATGCCAATCTGAGATAAAAGTGTGAAGGTTTTATGAAAGTGAATCTTCCTAGTAGAGGATATTGCCCACCTTTATAAAGGAATGAGCATAAACGGGGAGAAGAATAAATAACTCTTTACTGAAATGATCGATAAATTGCTAATGATTTTCTGTGTAAATCAAATTAAAAGTATATAGCTGATTTTTCCATTAAACTAGAAACCCAGCTTTTATTTTTTAGATTAATTATAAAAAAGTGTTTATTGAAATTGACTTATACCACCAGTTCAGAATCAATTATTGTAGTTGATTAAATATTTTTATTAGGCTCTGACTTTGTATTTTATACGTTAGTTAATGGGATGCGGTTAAGATTTACACTGACCATTATCTAAAAATCCTCTACATCTATATTTTTTCCAATTTACAATTAGCTCGTATTTCATTCTTTAGATTGATATTCAAGTTGCTTTTCTACTTTATACCACAATCTGGCCCTTTAACGGAACAACTAATTATCACTCAACAGTTCCTTAATCAATCTTTCAATTCATATGTTCTTTTCCTTTTCACTATAAAAACACCCCTTTAGATAATCTAAAGGGGTAAAACGGTACAACTTTTTTATAAACGATATAACTTTATTCAAAACGGTACATCTTTTTTATAAACGGTACGACTTTATTTCAATTCCACAATTAGTTCGGATTTTTTCTATTAAGGCTTATTGAACATTATAGTTATGTCCCAGCTAAACTATAAACAGGTTAGAACTAATATCGTAGCTATAACTCAAAGAATAGGGAATTCCTTATGATACAGATTTATTACCACTACTACTACTAGAACTCGGTGTTGATTTTTCTAATTCATCCCCTGTATATAATAATGTATGTTTAGCTTTAAGCATGTTATTAGCCCATTATCTATGATTATCATCAAATATTATTGTTTTTAATTCATTTGTCTTAAAATAACGTTAGGAATTCTAATATTACAAATTTCGACATTTTCCTTTATAATATTGTTTACAAGGGGATGATATTATGGATCCTATATTAATAGGAAATAAAATTAAAGAACTTCGAATTAAAGTCGGATACTCTCAAGAAGAGTTAGCAGATGGTATTTGTACTCAAGCTCAAATAAGCAAGATTGAAAGAGGAGTTGGATATCCTTTCGCCAATACCCTTTTCTATATATCCAAAAAGCTAGGAGTTGATCCTAACTATTTCTTTGATATTGGAACTACCCCTAACCTAGATTATGTAAAAAAAATAAAAAAACAAATTAATTCTCTTAAGCTATCATTTAAGTATCAAGAGATATTGAAAATAATTAATAGAGAAATAACAAATCCTTTATTTAAAGAAAATAAGATTAACTTACAGTTTCTTTTATGGCATAAAGGTATAGTAGAATTTGAATATTTCAGAGATTATGAGGATGCTGTAGATACCTATGAGCAGGCTTTTCATCTAACTCCTGTAGATAAGATATGGAGTGACCAACAAATTGAAATTGCTCTTAGTCTAGGATCTACACATAATCAAGTGAATGAAATTGATAAAGCCATACGTTTGTACAACCTAATAAGAGAGGAAATAAGGAAAAAACCATTAGTTAAAAGCCCACGTATCTATTTACGGTATTGCTATACCCTTGCAAGGGCTTATACCCGGGTAACCCAGTACCACGAATCCATCAAGCTCTGTAAAGAAGGGATAGATTATTGCATTTCGGAGCAATCGCTAATGGTTTTTGGGGAATTCCATTATCAAATAGGCTATAATTACGAATTAATGGAGGAGTGGCCTGCAGCTTCACAGTACTATAATGAGGCAAGAACAATCTTTCGTCTCAATCGAAATACTAACTATGACAATATCTTAGAAGACAAAATCAAATTGGTTACAGATAAAATGAAAGAGTAGGAAACAATTCCTCTCACTGCAAATTCAGTAAAAAAGAAGCCCCTTCACTTTGGTAGCTTCTTTTATCATACTGCTATTAGTCTTTGTATATGACTGGTTGACTAGCATACTGGAGTAAGTATTCGTCTAATTGATTAAATTTACTGCCATCTATAATTTTTTCCGATATAGAGGGTTAGTTAAAGAATTGGGAAAACTTTTTTGCTTACGGTTTCGTAAGCTTTTATAGAAATCTTGCTCCTTTCTCTCTTTTACTGAGGAAAAAGGTTCAATATACTCCTCTTTAATTATCTTCTTTTGCCATTCTATCTGTCCCATTTTATCACCCTTTACTATTTAATATTTGTATGAACTTATCAGATTTGATACTCAATTCACTTCTTTTTATATCCTGGTTATAGGCATTCTTTTTTAAGTAACCATAGGAGATAACCTCTTTGCCTACAAGCTGCTCATCCCGTAATGAAAAATGTTTGAAGTATTTATCAAAAACCACTAAGGAAAACTTAGAATTATTGTAAGACTCAAAAGCTATAAAATAGACTTTTTCCCGACGTATTACTCTCTCGACTTTTCCATAAACAAAATAAGGTGTTTCTAATAATTCGTTACTCCAATGGAGCGGATATGCCTTGTCGGAATGTAAAATAAGTTTGGAAATCGGAATCTTTGTTCCTTTTACCTGTACAACTATACTAGATAAAATACCTGGATCGTAGGATGTTAAGAGATTAACGATTGCTTTTAAAGAGCCAATACTTTTAGTGGATTCGTTCTCCTGTTTAATCTTTATCTCTGTAGGGTCAATAGGTTTTTTCTCCTTTTCTTCCCGCTCGACTGTCTTAGGTTCATAATCTGGATCTAGTTTATTGAAATTTATTTTTACGATATTCTGCTTTATTCCACCTTTTAGCATTCCTTCCTGATATTCTTTTACCTTATTGATTGACTCAAGGAATGAAAGTGGCCTATAAAATCCACAATTAATATGGTGCTTATTCTCTTCTGATTTACCTGTGGTTTTAAAATGTGGAGCCATATGATCGCTGCCCTTCACAAATATGACTGGTGCTTTGCAGGATTTATCGTAACAGTATAGACTATTTCCATGAATCTCAGAATTAAATTCATCCGCGGTGACTATTTTACCGTTAGATAGTACGGCTGATTGCATTATCTTTATACCTCCATTCTATAAACTTACTTTGTTTGGTGGGAAGGTTAATGAAAGTCTCTTTTTATTTTCATCCCATACAATAAAAGCATCGTAATATTCATCCGTTTTATTTTTCTTCTTAAACCCAGTTAATAATCCACTATTTCCTGTCTCTAGAATCTTAGAAACTATCTTAGAGGTCAGCTCTTTAGTAAGAAAAGTCTTTGGAATACTAAAATCACACCCAGTTACACGAAAGCTAGAGCAACCATAAAAATTGCCTTTGTCAACTACAGGCTCTCCACATGATTTGCAGTTTCCAACTTGTTCATTATTATTAATTTTGGACTCGGAGGTTGATAAAAGGCTTTTTTCAATTTCCCATGATGGTGCCTTATCTTGCAATTCCTGAATTAGCTGAGTTACCAGCTCATTCACACGGTTAATAAAAGGTTCGTGTTTCCTTTTTCCTGTACCGATTTCTTCAAGGTATCTTTCCATATTCCCTGTAGTGATAGGTGATGATATCCAACAACCTTCTCCTAGTACTTCTATTAACTGTCTACCTTTAGGGGTTAAATAGATTTGGTTATCGTTTATATCGATATAGGATTTTGCAATAATTTGCTTTATTATGGATGCTCTGGTAGCAACGGTCCCTAGACTTAGTTCTTTTGTAGAGTAATCTCCTCGGGCATCTTTTTCTACAGTTCTTCCTGCTTGTTCCATAACTTTTACTATTTGCCCCTGAGTATATCTTGGGGGTGCCATCGTTTTTCCCTCAATTGTTTCTAAACTATCAATCTTAACTACGTCCCCTACTGCTAAAGTAGGAATGAATTCATCTGTTTCTTTGTTATTTACAGCCGGATTACTTAGCTTTAATACTGATCTCCAACCAGGCTCCACTAATTGTTTACCTTTTGTAACGAAAGTGAATTGTTCATCAATTAAAGTAACAATAGATGTACGATTGTATATAGCAGGGGGATGGTGAGCAGCAATAAAACGTAAGGCTATCATTTGATAAATACGCTGTTCATCTGAAGTTAATGACATTATATCTGGTGTCTCTATTGTAGGAATAATTGCATAGTGATCGTCGACATTCTTCCCATCCACGAAACGTTTATTACTACTAATGTCAGGTATTGGTGTTGGAAAATATGTTGAAAACGAAGTTATCTGACCGAGAGCGGCAAGAATATCGGGGAATTCTAAGGCTTCATTTTCTGATACTACCCTTGGTTGAGCTCTTGGATAACTAATCGCACCTTTTATATATAAGTCTTGAGCAAGATCAAGAACCTTATCAGGAGCATATTTATATAATGTATTTGCCTCTTCTTGAAGTGCAGTAAGATTGTAGAACTGAGGAGGAGGTACTTCTTGTTGATTAATTTCTACCTTGTGTACACGTGCTTCCTTAGAAGTACAATAAATTTTCAATGACTCCGCTTTTTCTTTATCCATAATATTTTCCATACTATCAATACACCACTTACCCTGGTATGCTTTTTCACCGGCAGAAAAAGAGCCTTTAATGTTCCAGAATGGAGTGCTTTTAAAGTTCGAATTTTCATTTTCACGTTTATAAATGATTGATAATAAACTTGTTTGTACTCTTCCTATACTGTATAGAGAGTCCCCAACAAGTTTTTCTTTCATTAGAATACTTACACATCTACTTAAATTTATGCCGATAATCCAATCACTTTTTTGTCTGGTTTGTGCTTCTATAAAAAGATTATGATGATACTTGTCATCCTTTAATTCTTGAAAAGCCTTTAAAACTGCAGGTTTTGTCAGAGAAGAACACCAAAGACGTTTAACGGGTTTTTTATTGTTAACATACATGAGTATTTCAGTGACTATCAGCTGGCCTTCTCGCTCGATATCTCCACCATGAATGATGAAATTAATTTTGGGATTGTTGATCCACTTTTTTATATTGCTGAATATGCTGCTCTTTTGTTTATCAACCTGAAACTTGAATTGATCCGGAATAATCGGCAAATGATCAAGTTGCCAGTTGCGATAACTAGCTGAATATTTATCGGCGTCTACAAGTTGTAATACATGACCTAAACACCATACCGCTATAGCACCAGAAGGCAAATACTTGTTGGGAGATACCTCTATATGCGTTTTACAATCCTTCATAGGGAAGGCGGAACACACTTTACGGGCCTGGGCAGGCTTTTCAAAGATAATTAGTGGGCATTTCTGTTGATTGCTTATAATAATACATTCCTTTCTTATGCAGCGCTTATGATTCCAAGACCTTTCTGAATTGCGCCACTTGCTCCGAAACCATTTACATATTCTATTGGTTTCCCACTCTTCTTGCAAAGCTCCTTCACGATATCCATGGATACATGACCACAAGCTCCTAACAATACGACTACAACGTCTGCTTTCTTGATAATGCTACGAAATTCTTTCTTATTTCCTCCATTACGGGTTTTACCAGAGTGAAATAACACCTCGCAACCCATTTTCTTCCCCACTTGTTTATAAGTACTTTCTTGACTCCCACCAAAAATAGCAATTTTCTTTTTCATCGTTAATCTCTCCTTTTTAAATAATACATTTTGTATTACTTTAAATAATACAACAGGAGCATCAACTTTGTAAATTGTTTTTGTATTTTTCTGATATTAATTATGTTACCTCGGTACTTATCCAACCTTCACTTATACTCTTTACGACAGCACCAACACGACTGTTTACATTTAATTTCTTCTGGATGCTTGTGGAATAATTATGAACAGTAGGCTCTGAAACAAATAATGCTTTTGCAATTTCTTTATTTGTTAAATCTAAAGCCATAGCTTCTAATATCTCCCACTCTTTATGAGTAAGTAAATCCGTTGGTCTTAAAGATTGTGTGTTTTTTACTTGATGTTTCTCTCGTTCAAACAATTTGGATAATATGTGACGATTAACCCTCTGGTCTACATATACTTCTCCTTTCATAACAAATGATATAGCATCTAACAATGTTGTTAATTGATTATTTTTTAGTAGAATCCCTTTCACTCCAAGAAAGAAGCAATCTAGGATATATACTTCTTCATTCTTATCCGACAACAGTAATAGGTTATGTGAAATCTTTGCTAAGCTTTCTATTACTTTCATTTCCTTTGCCACATCTATACTAGGTGGTTCAACAATTAATATACTTGAATTAGATATCCACTCTATATTGTTTTTCCAAGTTGAAATACTGAATACATTTATCTCATTACATTCAGGGAAATGTATTTGCAAAAGAGTTTTTAAACCCTCTCCTTGATACCTTTCCATCACTAGACTTATTTTCAAAACCTACTCCTTCCTAACAGAAAAATCCCTCTATACAGACATACCTAAAAAGGCGTCTAATATAGAGGGATCTCCCTTGTTATATAATTATGGTCAATTTAAAAAGCTCTATATATATTATAGAGCTTCTACTTGGCATAAAACAATATAAATTAACCTAAATTTATCAATTTTGAATCTTTAAGCATCGCATATTTACCAATTCCATCTTGATTTACATACCAACACATAACAGAAGCAATAGGTCCCGCTGCACCGTGATCATGTAATGGTACAGGAGAAGAATATTGTCTTGTTGATTCTATAGTTTTATTTAAAGCTATGATTTTTTTTGTAGATTTATCAATTACCCAACATCCAAAAGTTTGATCAGGAGAAACATACCAAAAAGCATCTGACCTATCTACTTTTCTTACCGGTTGAAATGGATATCCTTCATCATTTATTACATTAGAATAGGAGGCGTGTTGCATATGTTTAGACCAGGAGTAGTCCAATGATTCATTAGTACTTTTAGACAAAACCTTCTTTTCACAGGATAAGAAAACCGAAGGTTTTGCTACCTCAATGTTTTTCCAATATCCGCACTGATCGGTTAAACCATCGTACATCATGCAGTCTGTTTGGCATGTCTGTATTTTTTTCTTTGGATTATTAACTACTAGTTTTAACACACGGCACCTCCTAAAATCCAATTTATGTGGACATAAATACGACTGGTATAATCGTGGAGAGAGTTGCAACTAAAATCGAACCTACCAGAAGACGCCTACTCCACCTATGATAATCTGGATGTCTTATTAGTTTATGGTTGAATCTGAACAATAGGCTTGTTAAGAGCATACCGACTGCTATAAATACCCCTGTAGCGGTCAAAAAACTCATAATATCTTTTATAAGAGTGGGTACGCCCATTACTGTAGTGGAATAGAATAATATAGGCCCTCCTCTTAATAAGAGAATTACTACTAATGATGAAAGCATTATTCCAGCCGACCATTTCATCCACTGACCATTCTTAAATAATAATGACATAGCATAGCCAATTACTGCAACAATAAATATTATTGTAATTATATTCATTCCTACTTCATACACCGTAGGGAGCGAACTATCAAGTGAAGTCATCATATTATGAAAGAAACCAGATGAATCAGTTGGTGTTATGGGAGCGTTTGGATCCCTTGGATTAGGCAATATATTACTTACAGCATATATATTATGTTGCATAAATAATGTCTGAAAGCCACATAAAGCCATGAAACTAAAGACTATCTTCCTCATTTGGCAGCTGCCTTATAGACATTCTTTACTTTTTCTTTTCTTACTTCCCAGACCATCTTTCCATTAACAACAGGTACTTTAGCATAAAGTGAGTGTTGTTTCATACTCTTTTCATCTGCTATATCTGTAATGGCAGACCAATTTTCTGCAACCTTAGCATTCGGTTTGCCTTTTTGTAGAGTTATTCCAAACTCTTTAGCGTTAATGTTTATACCAAAGATAATATTTCTTAACTTCTTTCTAGAACCTTTGAACTCCACAAATTCAATATACTTATGAAATTGAGACAGGCTTTGGTACGAACGATAAACAGCTGCTAGAACATCATGTACCCTTTCGCCAAACTCCAGGTTGAGTTTTACTTGAATATCATTGTCTTTAAAAGTGCCATCTTGTTTGACTTGAATTGTTACAGTAACACCTTTTCGAACTTTTTGAATGAATGGACTTAACCAACTAAGGTAAGTATATTCTAAATAATCTAGTACATTTTCATAATAATCTTCTGTAGGTACTATATCCGGGCTGCCATAACTTTCAATAGTTACCTGTTTCTCGCGTTCATTATACTTTAGTTCTATTACTTCTACCGCCAATGACTCTTCTTTCAGGTTATCAATATAGTCTATTATACTATTCACTTGTAAAAACATGGTTTTACCCCTTTCCATATCCCTATTCTAAATTTTATTTTCTTTAGGCATTTATGTCCACCAATTTTCGACAAATATTCCTACATAACTAAAACTTTAGTACAAAAGTACCAGAGGGCGTAAAAATATTACTCCTTCCCAAAATGCACCATCCATTCTAGATGCATTTTGGAAAAGAGGCGACTAGGACTGTGAACATCTAGCCTTATAGTCGCGTCTTATTTTGATTAAATTGCTTCTGCTATTTCAATCTCATCGTCATACCAGTAATATTCTGCTTCGTCGGGAATACAATATTCCTGATGCTGAAGCCTTTGAATATCTAGTACTTCAACAACTTCAACACGGTCTTTCATTCTGTTCACTTGTAAAGATAGAATGTCACCATGTTGTACTTTTCTTGCAAAGTCATTAAGATCTAGCCATATGCGAGTGCCATCTGACACATGTACGTATTCTCTTTCTATACCGACGACACTAACCATCCAGTTCTGAAGCCCCTCTTTATTATCAGATATTTTAGTTGAGCCAAGTACGGTTGGTATTACCTCTTCTTTTTCCTCATAAACCCAATCTGCAAGGGACAATCCATCATCGTCACTTGTAACGCTCATTTCTGAAACCAACTCTTGGAATAGACTTTCCGCTTCGGTTCCTTCAATGTCTGAGTGTGCCAATACCATTGAAGAATCTAAAGCTGCAGTTGGTTGTTCTAATTCAGTAAATACTTCCTCAAAAACAAAGTTTTCTTGTGGAAAGTAATAAGGACAATCTAAATGTTTTTGTTTATAGTGGCTATATAGAAATTTTTCCATTAAGTAAAGCTCAGCAAATAATATTATTAGAATCTGTGTAGCAATAATTAACATACTCACTTGTTATCCTCTCTCCTTTTAAAATAGGTCGAATGCTAATTGCCCATCCACTGGTCCTTTTTTTCGCTTACTAACTGATTCGGATTCGACAATTTTTGACACTATACTTTTGTCATGTTGACGTTGTGGCGCTGTTAGATGGTCTAGCAGTGCTACATCATCTACAAAGTCCATACCGAATGCAGTAGTCATATCCACTTCTAGGACTTGGTTTTTTACCGAAAATCCTAAGATAAGACCTCTCTTTATATTTTCAGCAATAGTAGTGCCATTACGATTAATGACGTTCCTAGTTGCTTCAGTATCAACTTGATGGCTAACCCATTTGAGTAGTTGGTCTCGGATAGATAGTGGCTTTTGCTTCTTTTTCTTGCCAATTCCAGATAAGATTTCTCTAGCTCGGTCAGAGTGTTGACTTACCCAGTCTTCCGTTGAACCCTTAAGAACCTTGTTACCTTTCTTAACAGATTCAATTAACATGGATTGTAGATCTCCCTCATCACCTAACATTGCTGAGAGTCCGTCACTAGATACTTCCCCGTTTATAGCAGCTGTTGCTCTATTTTTTTGAGCAATAAGAGTGGCCATGCTCTCCTGGAAGGTCTCTTTATATTGGATGTAATATAGACGGCATTCTTGATCTTGACCTATTCTCCATGCTCTTCTAGCACTCTGGTTAATCGTAAAGAGTGACCAGCTGAACTGATAATAGATTAGCGTAGGGGTACACAGAAGATCTAAGCCTACCTTTACTAGCTCTTGTGAGACGATACAAACATCGAAGTTTTCATCTTCCATTTTCTTTTTAAGCCAAGTAGAACGCTGGTTACCTTTAACTGTTCCAGTATCTAGAACACACACCTTTGCTCCAACCTTTTCTAAAACCTCTTTTAGTCGAGGTCTCAAATCTCGCCCAGGATTAGATGAACCTGTATCTCGCACATAAACAATGCTCTTTCTACCCTCAGACATCTCGGATTCGATTATCTCTTGCAACTTCTTCTCTTTATTAAGCAATTTATCCGTTGATAAATGCTTAGCTTTCCAAATTAACGCCCTGTCCCCTTCCTCTTGCTTCATCGTGCAATCTGGAAAAGTGAATGGATTATCTGGATATGCAATACCATAATCAGTCATAGGTAAGTAAAGCTTAAATCCATCATCTCTTTGGTCAATTTGGTGCTCAAAAGTATTTATCATCTCTTGGTAGTGTTCTTTTGTTTCCTCATCCATGTCTACAAAAATTGTAGGAGTGTCTACAAGTTCTACTGGATCAGGCCATACATCTTTCAGCCTCACATTAATAACATTGTGGACCATAAACTTTCCATAAATGAAAGGTGAAATACCAGGAAGTATTTTTTCTGTTCGTCTTACACCACCTCTAGAATTCGTGTTACTAAATTCCGAAGATTCTTTTCTCTCATATATAGTTTCTTCTATATTTCCAAATTCCTCATTAAATCTTCTTACTTCGCTATATTGATAGCCGCTCGCCACCATATCTTGAGGGAACAATCTCCATAGCAAATAATAAATATCCTCAGCGCGTCCTCCAAATAGAGTTCCTGTACCAGCAATCACCTTCTTGGAAACAGCAGCAAGGGAACCGAGGCTCACACCTTGGGCTGTCATACCGGCCTTTAATTCATGAACTTCGTCACACAAAGATATATCAAAGAAATTTTTCATTCTTCTTCTGATATATTCAATGGTTGCGAGTTTTCTAGGCATCCCCACAACTTTGTCAGGCTCCTTTTGGGTGTGTTGGATGTGCTCTACTAATTTGTTATTGTTTTGCTCAATAGCTTGAACTAATTTTTTTTCATGTTCTTTCCATTCGCTGAAGCTTCGATAACGTGTTGGCACTCTTTTGCTCCAAAGATTCTCACCGCACTCACTACAAAAAGCATTTTGTGGCTTTGCGCTATTTTTCAATCTTCTAGAAGAACTAAACTCATCCTCCATCATAGTGCGTTTTGTGTGTTCATCCACTTCTTGGCCATCTTCCGTAACAACAACATTCGTAGACTCTATTACTTGGTGTGCTTGACCGCAGCTTGGACAATAGTAACCATAACGATACGGATTCCTATCATTCGTTTTTTGTATTAGTGTCTTCTTTTCTTGAAAAGTCACAGCAGGCATTAACCTACTATCTCCTCTCATCGTCGTAAAACTAATAACAAAGAAAGTAGGCTTAATAGGTTTAGGTCTACCATTTGCAGTCCATTGATTATGAAAGCGAATGAGTTGTTCTGTTCTCTCTATTACATGGACCTCTGCATGAGGAACAATCTCCCTAATTTCATCTGGCCATTTAACAGTCAAAGATGGCGGAACCATCAAGCAGGCAAAATAACCAACCTTCCCTTTCATACGATTATATCCATCAGCAATACTTGTCATCATCGCGCTTTTTCCCGTGGACATTTCACCCTGGATAATAACAGCTTTTTGTTCATTCAGTCGTTTAGATACTGCTGTCGCAACATGGGCCTGAACCGGGAACAATTCCCTTGGATAGCTTTTAAAATGTTCTAAACTACTATCCTGGAGCGGATCATGTGTAGGCGTAACTTCTTGAGACAACTTTTCGACCATATCATCTGAGTAGTCAACCATATAATTGGTTAAATCATCTATATTACTTACTGCTTCTCCAGATCCTTCAACAGGAAATGATAATACCTTACTCTTAATCATTCTTGATATTAAATCATCAGCCGCTTCTTCTGTAAGATTTATCTTTAGTAGAGATAAACCGTCTGGGAAAAGGTTCGTATCATAATAAAGTGGAACCTGTTCAAGATGCTTACATCTTAAAAGCTCGTTATAAACATCCTTTTTCCATTCCTCCAAAATATGCAAGCCGTATTTACTTCCTCCTAGCAAGTTAGCAATATCTTCTGCAGGCTCGCCTTCAAAGGACAGCACATACTCTTCATTGGCCAATACCTTTTCATGGACAATTGCTAATGCTTTACGGTTCTGGTTAATCGTAATCGGAAATTTTTCATAGGCGCCTTTTTCAGCCGATATTCGGAACTCCCTTTCAAACTCATAGGAAGTTAAAGTTTTGTTTCCATGGCCAAAATACAACCCGTTACTCCCTATATCCATTGCACCTTTCATACTCTGTAAAGTAGAATCGTTTCCAGCAACAATGGTCATAAGGATTTTAGGTTGTTGCCACTGGTGTTCGGGGGCTTCACAAGCAAGCGCATAACAGAAAGCATTTTGCCATGATTGGTCCAAGTACACCTCAAGCTGCTTCGGTTGGTCTGTGGTCTCCACAATTTGGTTGTAATTAATTATTTTCATAAAAAATAGCCTAGCTAGAACGCTAGACTTCACCTCTCTTTCAGTTTGTTTTAAGCTGTAACGCTTCACACTCTACCTAATCTCACCCACTTTCATAAGTAGTATTATCTATATAAAAAAGAGAATAGAATAAAACTTCTCTTTGTAAACATCCTTTTGAACGCAAAAAAGCCCTTGGACAACTAGTATAAGCACATTAAGAATGTGTCTTTTCTAATTGCCCAAAGGCTACTGTTTAAAAGTTTACTTGATAAACTGCTAACACTATTGTGTCGCGAAAAAAAGCATATTACTTAAATATAAGTATATTATACCCATAGTTCTTATCTTCGACAAGGACTTATATTACCGTGAAACATAAAAATAGCCTACCTGGATGGACCGGTAGGCATTATTTCACTTTCTATCTCATTCTTTTTTGGGATATGGAATTAAAGATAGAAAGGGAAAAACTAGATTAAGATTTTAGTCCACAGAAGGGATATCTGGTTGAGTCCTTGAGTAAGAACCCATTTCACTATTAGGTGATTTGTTAGATGCTTCAGCCACAGAATGAATACCCTGGCTAACTAGTAGTAAAACTACACAAAGTGAAAATATAGATACCAATTTTTTCATAATTACCCTCCCAATTAATGCCAAGCTCTAGTATTATTATAATACATAATATAATTTGATGTAATGCTGATGTCATGCTATTTTTTATGTAAAATGCTTGTATTGCTTTTAATTTTGAGTATATATACCTAAAATAACACATTTGTCGTATTTTGGAGGTGCACAAATGGGGATTAGTAGTAAAGAGATCGGAATAGAAATAAAACGTTTAAGGAAGATGCGTTCAATCTCACAAAGTGAGTTAGCAGAAGGAATTTGTTCACAGACAACTATTAGTAGTATTGAAATAGGTAGAGCTTTTCCTAGTGTAGATATCCTATACCATTTATCTAACCGTCTTAACGTGACAATGGATTATTTCTTTCAACATACAACGAGTCAAAATCAAATTTATACAAGTGAAACCATAAAAAACATAGAGCGGTTATTAAAAGCACAGAATTATATAGAAATTCTAGAAATCACAACATTCGAACGAAAGTTAAGGGAAAGTAGAAATTTAGGCGGGAACTTTAATCAATTTATAGACTGGCATCATTATAGAGCTTCTCAACTTAATGGGGATATTACATGGAAAGAATGTGTGGAGAAACTAAGTACATTAGTTAAAAGTAGAGAGTTAAATACTACTCAATTCCAAGCATTAAAGATAAAAAATGTTATAGCAAATGTATTGTCGGAAAATAAAGAAGATGATGCAGCTCAAAAGATTTATGAAGATATCTTAAAGGAAAATATCCCCCTTGAAGCGTACCAAAGATTTAAACTTAAAGTATATTTCAACTTGGCCAAACTCCATTTTTATAAAGAGGAATATACAAACTCTGTAGAAATTGCGCAGAATGGGATTGATTTATCTATTAATCTTGAAGACATGTCTATGTTAGGTAATTTATACTTACAAGCAGCTAGAAGTATGATTAATCTGGATTTTAACAAGGAGAAGATAATTGATTATATAGAAAAAGCCCGTTTTTATTGCAAGGTTTTAAATAAATGTTGGCATATTGAATTCATAGATCATCTTGAGAAAGATTACTATCAAAAAATGGATTATATAAATTAAAATATATCAAAAACGACAAACAAACCGGGTCAACAAGTTGCCCGGTTTATTTGTTATAGTAGTTCATACTTTATCCTTTACGAATTCTCTAGATTTTTCCTATTATTAATTCTAATTTTATTCTCATTTACACTATACGAAGAAATATAGTGTTTATCCTTAAGTGTCTGTACTAAATCTAGGTGCAATTTATTATTCTTAATCTGCGGCCGTTTACCATTTTCAGCTATCTCTGCATAAGGTTCACCCAATTTTGTTAACAATTCTGTAATAGTTGCAAAATCAAATTCTTCAATCTGTTTACTGATTAACTTAAGCTTCCAACCTACACTCATATCAACGGCCATTAACCAATTTATTACTTCCACTGATACTTCCAAACGATTTTCTAGGATAAAGTCAGCTAATTCCTCAGAAAATGCCGTATCTTCTTCTGATAAGGCAGCCACGTCCAGTGCCTCAATCAAATGGATTTTATACTTTTTCGGGACGCGTATTGAATGAAATAGTTGCACCATAATCTCATGCTCCAACGGATAGTCATTCATATTTTCTATAAACTGTTTAATATTTTCCTCTAAGTATAAGCCAACAAGGTCTTTGTAACTGGCAATCAAAGAATGAAAATTCTCAATGCTCAACATCAGCACACCCTGAACAATCATTTTTTTCACTCTTTTCTTAGGTAAGGAAAGGGATTCAACTGGAAAAGAGCTGAAATTGACGATACTTCTTGATAATACATCAAAGGACGTTTCAGTGAGTTGCTGATTTTCAATTATTGCTTCAGACACTTTTTCCAGAGTATCTACATCAAACTCAATAGCATCCCCTATATAATGCTTAGATAGCTCTCCTGCAACCTCTGGGTTATTGAGGTAGTTAACCAAATCCGCATCAATACTTTTTCCCTCTTGGAAATATGCAACCACATTTGACCAGGTTACCTTGATTTTTTTGGAACTAATAAGCACTGGCCAAATTGTATGTATTACTTTTGTGATATCTGTAACTACTACCGGTTGCTCGGCAATTATAGATTCCTTTAAATACAATGGAATTTCTTTATGATTTATTAAATCAATAATTCCCTGCTCCGTTTCTTCCTTGATCGCCACTTTTAATAGCACTTGCTGCACATAAGTTTCGATATTTTCATCAATAAAATTGAAGATATCTTGCCGCTCGGATTGCTGAATGGCAGAATAAGATAATTGTTCAGTAGTTACCCCAAGGATGGTTGCTAGTGTACTTGGATTAATTTCATATAATTCATTTTCAACAATAAAATCAAAAAGTTCCTGATCGCTCGTTAGTTTATTTAGATCCGAAAATTTAACATCTAGTTCTAGTAATATTTGCATTCCTTTGTTTTTATCTGATGGTGCTATCGTTAGGAAATCATTATGATGCGCGATAAAGTTTGATAAATTCTGTCTTTTATTAATCTTTATAATATCGCTAACTTCGGCAAAAGCGAGGATATCAGACACATAACTATCTTTTTCTTCCGCTGGAAAATTCGATTCTTTTTCTATAAAATTCCATATATTGCTCCATCTTCTACAAGTGGAATGGATGAATCTTTGCTTATGTGTAGCAGTTTGCCTGAACCCGGCAATAAAATGGATAGATTCCTTCGTTTCGTTGGCTAGTTGGGTAATGATGTCCTCGTAATAATTTTGGTAAGGTTCACAATGGCTATTTTGCATCAGATGGTCAAGTAAGTAATAATTGAGGATTTCCACTTGCTTAAATTCATTTCCATTCAAACGTTCGATTATTTTATCGATATTGTACAGAGAATGATTTGCTTCTAACGGTTCATGATTTTTAACACTTAGGATGAATTTCATATCTGCTTCGGTTAAGCTACCTGGATGGAAGTAAGTGAGATAGTGGTTATACATCTCATCAATGTATCCATGGCGCAGCAGGTAAATTAACAGCTTTTTATCATAAATATCCTCTGAGAAAACGTCTTGTGGGTCACTTTCTTCAATTAACTCTTTCAAGGATTTGGAGCTAGCTTCTGCTTTTTGCAGTTTTAGCCTGGCTATTTGTTCCTTGAGGAGTTCTATTCTGTTTTCTTCACGTAATGTTATATATTCCTCTCTCTCAAAGTAGTTTTTCTTAGTGCCAAAGACTGTCGCGATTTGGTCTGATTTGGCTTGTGATTTACTACCGTTTGGCAAGTTATAATTAATTCTAACTGCTTGTTTCAAATTATCGAAAAAACTTTGTGTGTTAATGTTTTCATTACCATAATAAGCTTCAGACCCCATGGTTATATGATATTGATTGTAATTAACCTTTTTAAAAATCCCTAGTGCATCGATATAAATCACTTGCAATTCTTTTAATGAAGTCAGTGTTTCCTGCTCGGTCCCTTTTATCTTTGCCTCTAGCTCTTCAATTTCCTTTTCTAGAGTTTGTGTTCGAGTGCGAACAATCGCGGATTTACTTTGCAAAACGTCGTAGACAAGTCCTTTATTATATTGCAATTGAGAGAAGTCAAACGGATAAATATTTTTATAGATAACCATAGCTAAGAGCCTATTCAAATCAAGGTCTATCCCCCCTAGCTTGTTTCTGTAAATAATAAATTCGTTAAAAATATTTTTTAGAATCCGCATATCATCTATGTAAATCGTCACATCATTTAAGAATTTCCTGTCTATTTTGTCAGTGTACGGTAACCTGTCAATTTTCTCCGTTAATTTATCTATAGAGTTTGAAGAGTTTATGATCGGGATAACTGGGATAATAAAGTCAAAAAATTTCGTACGATTTTTGCTGAAATCAATTGTGTCTTTAACGGTGTTGCTACTCTTATCAGCAACACCGAAGATTTCATCCTTTACGGCATATATAAACACAATCCTACGTTTGATTTGCTCGGAGCTATTGATGAGCCCATTCAACTCTCGTAAACTTTCAAATATATTTAAGTTATTAAAGCGATCTAAATCCTCGAAAATAACAACATCATACTTAGTAGCTTCAAAGAAATAAAGAATTTCATCGAGGTACTTATCAAAAATGGACTCGGCTTCTACATTACTCTTTTCAATTGTCGCGTTTGCTATTGACACTTTATTGAAATTTAGATTGCCGCGAATTATGTTGTAAATTTCTTTAAGAAAGAAAAACGGAAACAACAAGGTAACTGCAATCAGTAAGAAGGCCCATAAGATTTTTAAAGGTTCTCTACTACTAAAGTTTTGTTGAAGTAGTGTGCCATTATATATATCCATTAGGTATGTTGGTTGAAATAAATAAATACTTGCTATCACGGATACTAGTAATAATGTTAGATAAAGGATAATACTGCTATTTTTCACATGTTTAATTCGTTTGAAGCGCGAAAATGGAATGGTACGATTTCTGACGCGATATATCATCTGTTGAAGAATGCTTTTTTCCAGTTCTTTCTCGCCGGTTTGCCCTTCTTTTGGTCGAAAGGTTGCTAAAGATATATTTAAAAAGTGGTACTTGTCTCTATACTTTTCTTCATATGTCTTAAGTACGCTACTCTTTCCTGAACCGTACGGCCCAGTCAAAGCAATGTTATGCACCTTGTCATTCTCCAATCCCCAGCTTATTGCCTCAGCATATTTACCATTTTTATCAATGTCAGTGCTTGGCGTTAAGTCCTCGAATAAGCTCTTGGGCTTGTTTTCATCAGAAGCAAGTTTAGTTTGAAGCTTGGTAAGGCCGGTGGTTAGTTTCGTTAACGCTTGGATAATCCATTTCTTCATTAATACACCTACTATACTGTAATTTATGAGGTGCGCCTGATACCGACGCTTTGCTTACAGAATCTTTCATTTTTTACTAAATTAATAATAACATTAGTAGTAAATTAGTGTGATTTTTTTACATTTTTAAATTCTTTTTTAATAAAAAAACGAAAGTCTATTTTCAGACTCTCGCTCTTTTTTAGTATTTTCTTAAAGGAATTTAGAATATACATCCATGTATAAATGATCTTCTATTACATTAGTGTCAAATATAATTTTCCAAATCTGTTCCCTATCTATTTCAGGGTTTCTCTTCTTTAAATCAGTAAACATAAATTTTATGAACTTATCCTCGTCAGCTAATTTTTCCATTGCAACTACATCAAATTTAATTTTCATTTTCTACCACCTCTTTAGAATTACTAAATGACTAACTCAAGCTGTCCAGTTGTCGATTCGTTTAAAGGTTGGACAACTTCTTTTTTAAGCTCTTTAATAACGTTCCGACTCTTAGTCGCATATTTATATAGAGTTTTCCCTATAGTGCTTCCAATAGCTTGGATCACTCTACAATCAACAGATTGTCCTAGGAATTCCGCAATTCTTGTCATAGGTGTATAACTAGGGAATACCAGAGATTCTGGAACAGCTAGTATGCGTCGAATTTCGTTATTAGTTAGGAATCTCCAGCTCTTTTTATCTTCACTAAGGACATAACTAGACGATGCGCATTGAGCGCGATACCTTTTGGGAATTGAGTTTAGCTTTTTAGCTTCTCGAGTTACAAAAGTGCGTTCTAGACTTCTGTCCTTCCAAGAAGAAGCTCTGCTTTTAAATTTATCCATCCATTCATCAACAGATTTCCAGTCATGGGTAACATGTTTAGAATCCAAAAAATCCTTTAATTTTTTCCTTTTTACTTTAGGTGCTTGTGGAAATTGGAAATCCTCAAACAATTCTTCATCACGAAATGCTACACAATATACTCTATTGCGGAGCGCTATACTACCAAAGTCGTATGCTTCGATTTGTCGTTCACTAAAGTAAGGATATTCATTTACTATCAAGTCTTTGAGTAGTCTCCAGGTGTCACTTTTAAAATATTGTGGTACATTTTCAAAGAAGAGAACTTTTGCTCTGCTACTCTTTATTATCTTTGCAGCTGCTATTGCTAAATTGTTCATTACATCAGAAGAAAGGTCACCTAATTTACTGTGGGATGAGCATGGAAGCGTCAAAAACGCAAGATCTGCTTCTACTACTTCATTAACATCTCTCATATCAGCATTTACCAAGTATGAGTATGGATGATTGAATTTTAATACTTCTGCAGCATCTAACTCCATTTCAATTTCTTGTACAGAAGAATATAGGCCCGTTGAAATTAATGCCTCTGTGCCTATACCCACACCAGCACACACACTAAGAACTTTAAACCTTTGGTCTGGATTTGCCGTTAATGTGACGGTTTCGGTTAGGTTATAGTGTAGAGGACGAATGATAATCTCACTTCTTTCTCCTTCACGGTAAACTCGGACTTCTACCTTTTGCTTTACATCTAGAATATTTGCATATTTCTCTCCCGCGGTATCTACTATCGGCCTTTTAATACCTGTCTTCCTATTCTCTCTCCCACTGACTTTAATAGAATGGTCATAATCTTCACATGAATAATTACGTAATGTAATTTCCTTGTCTTGCTCATTTATACTCACAAATAGCTGATCGGAATAATTTAAATTGGCTGTTTCGCAAACAAGTGATTGTAACCATATCCCCGGCTTTTTAGCTTTTTCTCTTACAGAATAAATTTTATTTAATAGAATCTTCATAGTCTTCCTCCCAAAAAAAGAGAAAACCTCCCTAGATAAGAAGTTTTCTCTCTTTAATATTAATTAAAGTAATTTTGCAATTTCTTTTACAAGATTCTCAACCTTCTCGTGGATTTTTATCTTTTCCTCACCAGATGGGTATGCAATAGAGTCAGTAGTGCCTACCACTAAATAATCTGATTGTCTGTTCTGTTTCTTTAGGAAGGCTTCGATATACGATTCAAACGCTCTAGCAAAAAGTTCACAATCCGCAGCCCAGTACTTTACCTTCCCTCCATCTAATGCCAAAGCATTTTGATAGAATTTTGAAGTGTTTGATGGATAAGGGATTCTATCCGGCCTTTTACCATGTACTTGTTGGTCTAACCAAGCTAGGGCTTGAGCAAGCTTTTTAAACTCTTTAAAGTACTTATTCTCTAACTTTTCTACTTCTTTTTGTATAGAAGAAGTTTGATAGTATTCTAGCATTTCTATCTCCTCTTTGAGGTCGTTATCTTGCTCTGCCTTTAAAAGTTCTATAGCATGTGCTAAATTTTCCGCTTGTCTGTAGAATCTTCCTACGGATAAGGTTTCCCTAGGCTTGACTCCTGGTTTATTTTCATTAATGAAATAAGCAGTAGAGTTTCCAACTTTAATAGCTGTCATTAACTCTGTCATCGCCTCAATTACAGACTCTGGTAAATTATCACCATAACCTTCTAGCTCTGATAAATAGTGAGATTTCCCATTTTTAAAGTTATGAGAAAAGTCATACAAGAAGTTATCAAGGCTATGCCCAAACTCATGAGCTAACACACCTAGTGTACCTTTATTTTTTGTGAAGTTAATAACCTTCTGGCCTCTCTCGTAATGTCCAAGTGCTTTACCTCGCCCACGTGCTCCAAATGATAACTTCAATCTATTTTTTAAAGACAATGATGTATCATTGACCTCTAAAACATCAGCTAAGTCCATCAGTGCTTCAGAGCATCGGAAGATGTGTTCAGATGCACTTTTATCTTCAACATAATGACCAAATTGTATGGCTGGAAACCCAAAGTATTCTGCAAGATCCTCAGGCATTTTTATAGTACTTATCCTTCCATTAGTTCGATCAGGCCGCTCTGGTAATGATCTCTCCCAAACAGGCTTGTTTGCTTTTTTTCCTGTTTTCTGTAAACCAGTTGCTTTTCTATCTAACAAATCTGACCATTTATTCACCTTTTGAGCGGATTTAATGGTGCTATTCAAACTAGTTTGCTTTGTAAAGAGATTTTTAAATTTATCTCCGAGAATAGAAATCTTTATTTCACCAACATTTATGAGGTGGTCTTTTACTGACTTATACCTTTTCAAACGACGACTTAAAGTAAAATAAGTACGCACTTTTGTATTTCCTGTCTCCTCCATACTAGATATGGTTTTAGTAAGACTATTAATTTTCTCTTCAACTTCATCCAGACTATAATGTTCATAGTTCAGAAGAGTGCCCATTTCGCTTATAAACTTCTGTACATCAGCCCACAGGATGAGGGAATTAAAACGTGTCAACAGCTCTTCTGATGCATTTAGGTACATCATTCTACAATCTGTACTATCTTTAGGAGCTGTCTCAACTCTATTGATGATTAGTTGCTTTAAGCGTGCTACCTCTGGCTCAGTCCCTTTTTCTTTTTCCTCTAGTAAAGAAAACTGTGAAAAAAGTTCTTGCTTGGTTATGAGTTCTGCAGCAAGTACAGCGGACTCGTTCTCTATCTCCATTAATAGTTCCTTACTCTTCTTCTCTGAAAACAATTTTCTTAATGCAGCTTGTTGCTTTCTGGATCCTTGAATTGTTTCTCCTACGTCATAAGAAACTTTATTTTTCGTCTGGGCATCAGTACGATTTTCTAATACTTTCTCCTGGTTAATTTCAAAAAAGCTAAGTTGATTCATATATAATCTCTCCTTAAGTTTAATATTTAAAAGAGAGACAAGCATATGCTTATCTCTCTATCAGTAACCAACATTTATGTCGTTGGTATCTAACTTTATTGTTCGGTATCCAACTTTAATGTCGCTGGTTACCAACATTTTTTGTCAAAATCAAACGAACTTTTTGATGAGCCCACTAGGTGTTATCGCTTTTACTGATACTTCCCGGACTGTTCGGATTTTGGTCATTTTAGTTGTACTTCCACTCTCATGATATTGTGTATCTTCAGTCTTTACCTTTTTAACGATTTCAAGACCTTGTACAGCGTGTAGTTTATCGCCTGTACCAATAAGCCCATTAACTGCTCCAGAAGCTAATAAAAGAGCCATTTGCCCCTGAGCAATGTTAATGATCGGATTTCCTCCAATTTCAAGTTTCTTAGGCTTTGTTCTTTCTTTGAATGCTTGAAAACCCTTATTATTTTTTATTGCTTCTACGAAGTTCACCTTATTTTCTATTTTTGAATAAAAGGTACGAATTTCAGTAGGACCGCTCGGAATCGTCCAGGTACGTTTACCTATCGCTACATCTAATGGGGTGACAGATTTTAAAACAAATTCTTCAGACTCCATGTTTTGAAGAAACGAGTTCACTTTTTGATTGTATTCTTTAAACTTCTCTTTTTTCTTTATCCCGATAAATAAACATTGCTTAAAGTCTTCATAATCTTCATCTGTAAACCTTAAGATACCAGCTTTATCAAAATGGGTAGAAAGAAAGCGGCTAATTTTCTTATCAGCGAAACGATAACTAGGAATTACATAAACTAGTATGCCTTCTGGGGCAAGATACTTAGTGTTTCTTACTAGCTCTAAATATTCCTTTCGATCTGCCTCATCGTCATCATAACCTTTCATAGCAAAATCGTATGGTGGATTACAATAGACCATACTGAAAGCGTCGTTGCTGATTACCATACTTTCAATAGGTGCTTGGGTACAATAATCTATTAGTTCTTCTGCTTTCGCTGCTCTCCTCTTGTCCAATTCCACTCCATATGTTTTAACTGTATATTCACTGTTCTCCCCAAGTTGCTTTAGAATTTCACCTTCTCCGCATGTAGGGTCGAAAATAGAACACTCACCACTAAAATGAAGTAATTGCTTTAAATAGTTTCCTTGTCTTGTAGGGGTAGCGAAAAACCCTGCCCTAATTTTATTTCCAATATTACTCATAGATAATAGCTCCTCTCTTTTATGAAAAATAAAAAGAGCATTTAACCCCAAGGTCAAATACTCTAATCGTAACTCTCTTATTAATAAGGTGGTGCATCATCATAATTCGATGAAGAAGACCAACCCCAACCACTATCAGTATTATTGTTCTCCCGTTGAAATTGATTGTTATCATGTTGCTCATAATGATTGCTAGAATTGCTTGCAGCTTCAAGGTTCTTCTTACTTTTAGCCAAGAACTGTACTTGTTCCGCTACAATTTCTGTAACATATTGTGTTTTACCTTCTGCATCTTCATAAGTACGGGTTTGCACTCTTCCTACTACACCAGCAAGATCACCTTGAGCCAAATACTTACAACTGTGTTTTGCTAATTCTCCCCATATTACAACTGATGGAAAATCAGAAGGAACCTTACCAGATTGATCAGGCTTAGCACCATGACGCTTGCAAGCTAAAATCATATTGGTAACAGGTTTACCTCCCGAAGTTTCATTTAACGTTAGTTCCTTTGTTAATCTGCCAACTAAAGTGACGGTATTGATGCTAGACATTAATAATTCCTCCCTAAGAATATTAGTTTTATTACTCTCTCTTCACCTATTAGCAACCGTAATTATTAATCGTCTAGACCAAAAAAGTAATCAAAGAGCCTAGTTCTAATTGATTGCTTCTGCTTTACAGGGCTTTTACTACCAATATAGTATTCTTTCTCCCCTAAGAAGCTCCACACGATAGTTTGACCAGTCTGTCGCTCCATACAATCCACAAAGTGAAGTACTTCAACAACAGCCTTTTCTCGGTTTTCTGCTCTACAAGGGAAAATACGACGTTCTCCGTCCTTGAAGATAATCTCCGCTTTAATACGCTTTTGTCTAGTAATCACTTGCAAAGTTGGACGATTTGCCAAGTATTCTGTAACTGCGTCTTTCTTTCCTCCGATAAGTTCCACTAATGTTTGTGCCATGTTAATAAACACCCTTTCTAAGAGTTTTTTAAACGCAAAAAAGCACCCTTTAGAAATGATTGGTTTAACCAAAATGGTTTGATCAATCACCCCAAAGAGTGCATGCGTTTATGAAATATAAGGTCCGCTAACCTTAAAAGGTTGCTTAATAAAAAAAGAGAGAAGTAATATATGTTAATTATACTAATTAATAGTTGTAATCACAACACATCTTTTAAATAGCTTTATTTTCTTTTAACATTCTTTCTAAAGATTGTTCAAAGCGCTTTATAGCACTTATTCCTATAGTAGAAACTGATTTTTGTAAGTAGTGATCACCATACACAGATTCTTCAGTAACGTTTAAAACATCTAGCCAATCTTTAATTGTTGTAAAACAAGAATATGGTATAAATATTTTATGTAAAATTGGCTGAATAATACTATATTCATCTAGAGGGGCGATTTGTCTACCATGAATAGTAAAGTTTCCAGACTGTCTACAGATACGTCTATCAATTTCACCACCTAAGATGCAGAATGGTAAATTAAATTCAGATCCATTTTCTCCATCAATATAACCCTTAAAATGAGAAAAATACTTTTCGTCTGCAATATTGATTACATCTGTAAAAGTTTCTTCACTTTCCGCATAAATGTGTTCTGAAGTTTTTGCATTAATTTTGTAAGGATTCATTGCAAAAACCGCTGCTCCAAATTGACTAAAGGAATTGACTTTATAATCATCAATGGCTTCTTCTGAAGGGATAACCATTTCTGAAGTTATATTATTTTGTGTTGCAAAAAATAGGGCAATTAATGGATCTGTTGTCCAATCTAACAACGGTGTAGGCACACCATAATGTTGTGCTAAGAACAACCACTCTATATCATTTTTTGGTTCTACTCTTAAATAACTTCCTAAATATTGTTTAGCCATTTGTTTAAATTTTTCTAGCATGGATTGGAAAGGGAGAAAGGCAACCGTTTCACCTCTCCCGCGTTCTAAAAACGGATCTTTTACTTTTCTTCCAAACTGATCAGCGATAGTGTAACGGTGTCTCATTGCAGATGGAGTTAATCTATGATTAGCATTGGATTGACCCCGAAACCAAGTCATTCCTTCATCTTCCTTTATTTTTTTTATCACTTTTAAATAATCCTCTAAACTTTTAACAGTATGTTTTTTGAAATCTATATCTTCTTGCATAAAATCCACTCCTATATAGTTACTAATGTATGTAGTAAGTTTTATTTTCACCTTACCATTACAATTGAATTTATAGAAGATATGTATTTTGGGCGCAATTTAGTAATAACTCTTTAAAAACAAACATAAATAATAGCAAATACTTTAACTTGGAGGGAATAGTAGATGGAGAATTGGACGTATTCTTTAACAGGAAACGATTGGTGTTTTGACACATATCAAACAAGACAAGAAGCGATAGATACTGCTTTAGGATATTTAGTAACCGATGAAGAAGAGCACGTAATATGGATAGGTCAGTTGCGTCCAAGTAATGAAGATTCTCTAGAATTCAATGTCATTAACATAGAAAGATTAGTATATTTTCACACAAAACAAAAAGCACTTGTCTAAAAAGACAGGTGCTTTCAGCTTGTAGACAAAGTCTAGTTACTAGGCAGGTCTACAAGCTTTTTTTGTCGAATAAATAAAGTACAGTCTGTTTGAGGGGTGTTAGAGATGTTATCGAAACAATCGATGGAAGGGCGCTATCAAGTTTCCATGATAGCTCTTGATCAAATTGTTCCTGAGAACCACCTTGTACGTAAGATTGAAAAGGCTATGGACTTTAACTTTATTTATGATTTAGTGGAAGATAAATATTCTATAGACAATGGACGGCCAAGTATTGACCCTGTTGTCTTAATTAAGATGGTGTTCATTCAGTATTTATTTGGTATTCGATCTATGCGACAAACAATCCGCGAGATAGAAACCAATGTGGCGTACCGTTGGTTCTTAGGTTTTGACTTTGACCAACCAATTCCTCATTTTTCTACCTTCGGTAAGAACTATACCCGCCGTTTCAAAGATACGGAAATCTTTGAAAGTATCTTCTACCACATCTTAAAGGAAGCAATGAAAAAAGGGTTTGTAGATCCATCTGTAGCCTTTATCGATTCGACTCATGTTAAAGCTAACGCCAATAAAAAGAAATTTACTAAAGAAGTCGTGAATGTAGAAACAAGGTGTTATCAAGAACAATTGGATAAGGAAATAAACGAAGACAGAGTAGCTCATGGAAAAAAGCCTTTCACCCCTCAGACAAAGAATGAAACAAAAGAGATTAAAGTAAGCACTACAGATCCGGAAAGTGGCTATTATGTAAAAGATGAACGGGAAAAACAGTTCGCCTACTCCTTTCACACTGCTTGTGACTCAAAAGGTTTTATTCTTGCTACTCAAGTTACAGGAGCCAATGTTCATGATAGTCGCATGCTAGAATCTCTCGTAAATGAAGTGAAAGAGAAAGTCGGAAAACCCACTGCTGTTGCGGTGGATGCTGGATATAAAACGCCGCCAATTGCCCATTATTTACTTAAAGAAGAAATTCGGCCCGTGATGCCTTACACTCGCCCCCGAACCAAAGATGGATACATGAAAAAGTATGAGTATACCTACGATGAACATTATGACTGTTATATTTGTCCGAAGGACCAAATACTCTCTTATCGCACAACCACTAGAGATGGCTATAGACAGTACGCATCTAACCCGTCAATCTGTAAAAATTGCCCTTTACTCCAAACTTGCACACAAAGCCAAAATACTACCAAGATGATACATCGACATATTTGGGAAGATGACCTAGATGAGGCAAACCATCTAAGGCATACCCAAACAAATAAGCAATTGTACGCGAAACGCAAAGAAACGGTAGAACGTGCCTTTGCGGATGCAAAAGAAAAGCATGGTATGCGTTGGACCACTCTCAGGGGACTGAAAAAAGTGGCCATGCAGGCGATGCTAACTTTCGCTGCCATGAATCTTAAAAAACTTGCTAGTTGGGCCTGGTAAGCCCTAGCGCTTCCAAGCAAAATACCTTAAAACAACGAAACCCCTATTTCAGCTTCAGCTGAAATAGGGGTTTGTCTACGGTCTGAAAGCACTTGTCTAAAAAGACAGGTGCTTTAAATATTAGGAAACCTGAAATAAATCCAGTTGATATGATTCTATTTTGCTGTTTATAGGATAAGGGTCTCTTCCTAATGTAGTAAGGACCTTATTTATTTGCTCCATTAACTTAACATTATAATGGGGACTTTTACTAAGCTCTATTGCAGCCTCTTCATACTTTTTAGCGAAAGCTTCCCAATAATCCATCTCTTCTATCTTAGGAGGCTCATAAAGCCATTCTGAGACACTTTTTAGAGCTTCCTCATAGGTATGTATATCTTTATCACAAACAAGAAAATAACCTACATTCCAGACGAATTGTTCTTCCTCTCCCATATCATGATGATCTACGTAAAAAAAGTACGACTTACCTGTATCTTTTACACGGTTTTCTATATATTTTATTAGTTCGTCTCTGCCTAAATCGAAATCTTGATGCACCCAAAACTGAGGATAAGGGTTTAAGGTCTCTTCCTTTTTCATTATCCCGAATTTATCATAAACAACCGGGCCATCATATTGCCAGTTAAGCGGGGATATATTAAGTATTGAATATCCCTCTTCTCTCCATATGCTTTGAATATACTTTACAATTTCTTTAGGAATAAGATTGAATCCTGTCTTTTCTTGAATGTATAGTAGCTTTCTTAATAAGAACACCCTTGCTTCAATTGTTAAGGAACCAGGGTTATATTCTACTTCTTCCGCTCTATCGAAACCCTCATATTCTGTTGTACGAATACGGTCATGAACTGACTCTTCATTAGATTTAAGGAATCCATCTCCTAATAAATCTAATTGATTATCTGAATTACCCAGTTGTTGCATACGTTTATTTGTTCTTTTCAATTCTATTCTTTTAACAGGCATACGGTATCTTGCATCATTTCGTATTTGTGCTAAAATATTTTTGTATTCTAGAAGCGGTGTTAACGATGAATTTTTTTGAACCAAGTTTTTAAGCATTTTATCCTCAGAGACAGCGGTACAAGTCCAACAACCGTTCCTACCATTTCCGCAGCTGTTTCCTTGCCCGTCTGTCTTTAAAGAACATTCAAAAATATCCTCTGGATAGAAGTGTCTCAATTGAGCCACACTCGTTCCCCAAGGAAAGTATTCATAGTCATCAATATACGCCCATAATTGATCTCCAGACAAATGCTTTATTGGGTGATAAACCAATACATTTTTATATGAACTATGGTTGGCAAATTTCCCTACATCTCCATCTAGTTGATTTTTCTTTATAGATGCATTTCTCGCGATAGATTCTTGCATTCTTACTCCCATAGCCAGGATAATATCGTACTCTTCCCCTAAGGAGATCATACCGCCTGCAATTACAGCTTTCATAATTTGATCTACAGCGTTTATCTTTAGCTTGCTGGAGCACCATCTGTATCTACTATTAGGTGAAACAGGAGGGTTTCCTTTCCCGAGTATGTTGACCCAATAGTTATCTTTTAAATTTGGAACTGCTATATTCCCTATCACTGGTAAATTGGAAGATGTTGCCACCTTGTTTAGTTTCTCAATAGACTCCACTAAATATCCGTGCATGTCTGGTGTTTCAACTTCTGTATTAGATGTAATAACGTGAACTTTTTTATGTCTATCGCTTGGTGCTAAAGAAAGTAGCATTTCCCAAAATAACAATAATACCATGGTGGAATCTTTTCCAAAACTTGTGGCCAATACAATTTCTTTATTATCTCTTAAGTACAAATCTTTCATCTCTTCTTTAATTTTTTGAAAAGGTTCATAAAAACTGGACATTGATTTTCCTCCTTTAATAAAAAAAGAGACTTTTCACGGAAAAGTCTCATCTCTCTTTATCCAAATAAACTTAGTGATTTTTGAATAGCTATTTGCTGGAATTGAGAAGTTATTTTTCTCTCCACTTCCAGATTCATCATCATAAAATCTAACCGGTAATCCATAATTATTTGAAATCGCTCCACTTCAGATTTTGGTAGTATCCTTCTATCTATTAGTGACTGCAAAGCGACACTATCTGGTGCAGCATACTGTATCAAGAAATCTTCACCATAAACTTCTAAAATCTTATCCATATTGTAAGCAGGACGGTTAGCAATTAAAGAAATGGATCCGAATTCATGCTTTAGTTTATTATTTGCTTTCAAGGCCTCACAATTGCTCATAGTCTTTTTTTGTGATTCATAAAGCTCTTCTAAATTCTTTAATCGTTCTTGGAGCGGAATAAACCTTTTTACAAGTTGGTTTATATTCAATTCTCCTAGCGGATAGTCACCCTCTATTCTTAGAAGTTCCTTTCCCTTTTTGTTAAAACTGGGTTTGACATAATAAGTAGATGGGTGTTCAAACTCCTTTAATGCTACAAGTTCTTCAGGTATCTCTTTTTTTATTAACGTAGTATCTAATCTGATCACACTACACACAATTTTATCTTGTAGAAAACAAAAGAGGTTCTCTATTAAACCCTGATTATCGACTTGGGTAATAGGTTTGCGGACGAATTTTGCAACGACATTATATTTCTCATATTCATGCCTGTTAACTTCACTGTCCTTCAATCGGTACCGCACTTCTTTTTTTAATGCATCCAATTGATTTTTAAGCTGCTTTAAAGAAAGATACGTTCCATCTCTTAGTAAGCTTTCCATCAGAGTGGCAGCTGTCGGAATTGGCTCCTCTAACTCTTTGATTGGTTCAAAGAAAGCTCTATCTGTTCTTGAGCATTTCTTACAAAGCTTTAAATCAAAATTTGGTTGCTGCATATTAAACTTGCAGTTTTCACAACTCTTCTCCATTTTTCTACCTCCATAGCTCCCTATCTAGTATTAGAGGGAGCAAGAAATAATTACTCCCTACTAGAAAGGGATATATGAAGTTATTATCCAGATACACTAGTAGCCGTGTCTGTAACTAATTTACCTTGCATATCACAAACAATCAGCCTTGGAACTCTGTTATTCTTTTGGATAAAAGTCTCATACTCTTCCATAGGAAAAGTAACTGTTTCTTTTACATAACCACTTTGATTAATAAGGTATCCTTTTAAAAGATACTCATCTTTTTCTTGAAACATAAGTATTCTCCCTGTTATTTCTTGTTTAGTACGAAGCTCATTAGTACTCTCTTAGCGGTGTGAGGATCTAGTTTATCTACTATGATAAATTTCTTGTATTCATCATCTGTAGAGATAAGCTTTTTATAGATTTTCGAGATATCTTTCATCAACCTCACACACCTTCTCTTTTTGTGAAATTCATGCTACAGATTTACCTGTCTGCTGAGTAATTTTTTCTATAACAGCTTCAGGAAGAAAATGAGCGAATATGCTTTTGGCATGTTCTGTATCCACTCCAGGTATTAAAAAGTGCAATAATTGATCACGTTGGTCAGCTCTAAACTTATATGAAATTTCAAATAAGTACTTTTTTGCAGTTTCGCCGTCTAGGTATTCATTTGCTGCTAGTACAGAGGTGATGGTATCTGTTTTTAGAAACTGCGGTGGACAATACTCCGAATGAGATACGATAAGAATAGCTGGCAACCCAAGTAAGACTTGAAAAGGAAATATAATTCCTTCTGCAATTAAATCACCATCTTTAAATAACCGATTATTATCTACGAGGAAACAGGACTTAGAAGTATGAAATTCATATTTCATATAGCTACTACCTCCTCAAACGTAGAAAATAAATCGAATTCAACGGGTTCTAACTCTTCTTTAATACTCTCTACTTCCTTAAGTAATTCAATTAACTTAAAGGCTTTTGAATGCTTTTTTCGCAGCTGCAGATTTACAATATTGTTAGGCAAACATATAACATTTACATTTCCTTTAGAGAAAATCCCTCTTATCTGTTGAGGCTTATAGGAAGGTCTTTTCAATAGGTCTGTAATCCAGTCATCTTGAGTCCACTCTTCCAAGGAAATGTCATATTCAACTGCATTGATAGTGGATTTTAAACACCCCATTGATAATTCGAACAGGTATAGACCACCGTCAATTGAGCCATTGAAATACACACGGTAGCCATATTGCGTTTGAGAATTTCCTTGAGGTCCAAATGGTACAATCCGGAAAACATGACCATCTACTTCCCACACAAATTCGTTAGCAATATTCTTAAATCTAAACCCCTTTAATAACTTTCCGATCTCTTTTGCAGATACAGGCGAAAAACAAGTTAACTTAAACATACCGAGTACTTTCCTTTCACCATAGCTACTACAATCTTTCATACTTAACACCCTTTCTAAAAGTTTTTTATTAAGATTTTTTCAGAACGCAAAAAAGCCCCTAGATACAAGGTTTAATAATCACGAACTTTTAAAAATTCGTTAAACCTTGACCCAGAGGCCATCAACTCAAATTCATATCCGCTGCCGAGCTGAATGCTGACGCTTTGAAAAATAAAGAAAATCTTAATATTTCAATTATACCTTATTTGTATATTTTTTTACATATAAAAAGTTGAATCAAATAAAAAAGACATCGCTTCATCACTGAAGCAAATGTCAATTAATTCAAGTTAAATAAAGTTGATTGGAGTTCAGTATCTAACAATTCTTTAAACGTATCTTCATCATACGTATTTATAATATAATTATATTGAATAGTATTTAATTCGATTTCATCAATAGTAGATAGTGTTAACCGTTTCTTTTCAACTGAAGATAATTCTGAGATTAAACGCTCCCTTGATGCTGTAAGGATAGTTTCGACTGTTTCCTTAGAGTCGCTATCTGTTTCCCAGAAGCCTCGTTTCAACAAGGTTAGTAACTCCACAACAGTGTCTTCTTCCTCCAATAAAATGGTTCGTTTTCTTAGATGAAATTTGCGGTCCGCTTTCATAATCATAATACAACCTTCTCTAATCCATAAATTTTTACTAATCATTAATATACCCTCACTTATCTAAATTAATCCTTATTTTAAGATTAAATGAATTTATTTAGAAAAGTGGTGAATTCAAATATTATAGTGTAAATTTATAAAATTTTATAATATCAATTGACCTATCTTGTAGGTAATAAACAGAAATAACTTATTTTCCTTTTTTGGAATAATCTTAAAATTATTATAACACTTTTAGTATGTTAAGCATACAAAAATTAAGTACTTTATACCTATAAACAAAAAAACTCTCTTGCCGAAGCAAAGAGAGTTTTAGATAATATTTAGAATGATTGATGCAGATCAAAAGCGTCATAGGTTGAACCTATTATTTCAATCCATACTACATCATTTCTTACCGCTCCATTATAAAATTCTACTTCAAAATTCACCATTAGAGGCCCTTTTTTCATTGCAGATTCAGGATTCATGTAATGTTCTTTGAAGAAGTCATTAATATGAAGTTCTAATGATTGTGAATTTAACATTACTGTTTCTTCTATTTCTATGCCATTCACGTCTTCTGTGATTAATGTTGCTTTTACATACTTAGAAGGTGCGTCAGGTGTATTACCTGTAAGAATGATTGTTTCCCCCGAATAGAAGTAATGAGGCGGGTGGCCATGACCTTCGTGAATTTTCAACCAATCA
Organism: Sutcliffiella horikoshii; assembly: GCF_019931755.1. NCBI lineage: Bacteria > Bacillati > Bacillota > Bacilli > Caryophanales > Bacillaceae > Sutcliffiella > Sutcliffiella horikoshii. Next base: position 72,457 of record NZ_CP082921.1, read on the forward strand.
TCCGTATGGTCTACTTTCCCTTTTATAAAAAGGTTTTTTACTACGATTATTATTTGAACTGTATCTTCCTCACCATATTCATCAGTGACCGTTTGTTCAACAATAATATTGCCATGTTCTTCTACTTTCCAGCAATAATTCGGATTATTACTTTCTATCACTTTTCCGCTTGGAAGTATTATTTTATAGTGAATCGTAATTCTATGATTATCCGGATCAAAAGCTGTACTTCTTAAGCAAATATTATCTTCTATCCAATATTCTTCTTTATCAGGATTAATTCCTCCTACAGGCTCAGTATTTACAAACATAGATACTTGCGCTTCGTTATCGGTTTCAATAGATTCGAGAATTTCATTCGGATAGTCAATAAAGGCTTTGAAGACTTTCTGACCAGGATTTCTTGCAGTAAATGACAAGTAAACGGTAGAACTAGAAGCTTTAGTTATAGCATTAGCGGTTAAATCGGTTAATCGAGTGTTTCCTTCATATAACCCAATCTTATGCTTTGATATATCTAAGTTTCCTGTATTACTATACACAACTTTAGCTTTATAATTTCTACCAACTACCAAATGAGATACAGGCTTATTAGCCTCATCAACAATTTCTATAGATGTTGCTTTAAGATTTATCTCATTTACAACTACATTCTTTGTAACTGTTACACCACCACCAAAAGGATCAGTTACAGTTTGCTTAACAGTATAAGTCCCTCTGATTAAGTCGGTAATAGTAGGGTTTGCCGTATTATAAGTAGTCTTTTGGTTATTGGGCGAAGTTACTTCATAAAGATGTGTTAAGTTATCACCGTCTGGATCACTTGCAGTAGATGTAATTTTAATTGCATCCGTCGTTAAGTAATCAGGTTTGTCAAAATTAAATCCTCCTATTGGGTTTCTGTTTCTAACAGTGATTGTCTTGGTAGCTGCATGGCTAGCTGTTCCATCAGAGGCGGTCACTCTAACTTTCCATTCACCCTGTTTATTTAATATTCTAGTAGGGTTAGTCGATGTAGAAAAATCAACCCAGGAATTAGATTGAGGTTCTTGATAGGCCCACTGATATGATAGTGTATCCGAATCTGCATCTGTACTAGAATTTGTGAATGTGATATTCGTATTGTTATAGATAGTGGTTGGACTATAGGTAAAGTTAGCTACTGGTGCTCTATTTTGTACGATTAAATTCTTTGTAACACTATCAGAGAATTCTCCATCATTTACTGTTAAGCGAACCTTCCATGTTCCCTTTATATTAAAAATTCTAGAAGGGTCCTTTACTGTAGAAAAATTCACCCAAGTAGTTGAATTGGGCTCCTGATAAGACCACTGGTTAGTTAAAATATCTCCTTCTGGATCTGTTGACCTGTTATCAAATAGAACAGTTGTATTGTTATAAACATTAGCAGGACTCCATACAAAATCAGCTTTTGGAGGGTTATTAAACTTAAACATGTTGGAGGTAGAAGAACCAATATTACCTACATTATCTTGGATTTCCACCTGGATTCTATGTTCACCGTGATTAGATAAAACTATATCTGTATTAGTTTGATTAACCCAACTTGTCCAACTTGTATAGTTTTGACCGTTGTTATTAGATGTTCTGTAGCGGAGACTCTTGACACCTGACCCAATATCACTTGTGTTAATTCTAATAGTTGTGTTTTGTGTATTTGTAAAGGTTGCTGTTGGAGCGTCACCATCAACTTTAAGATACTTTTGAGCAACACTCCAACCATGAGTGTCTCCTGCAGAGATATTATCAACGTTATCAGCAAAACGATGCCTAATTTCGTGACTTGCTCTGTTTGTATTCCCTTTTACGTCAAAGGTAACTTCTCTTATGTTTCCACTTGAGTAGGTCCTATTTGGAGATGATACAGTAAAATTATCACTATTATGAGTGTGCGATATATTTGTAGCTGTACCATTCCAACTATGAACGGATATATTGCGATCAGAGCCGTTTCCTGTACTTAACCTGGTATCCTTTAGGCCAGAGTCGAGATCTCTACCTCTAATACTTACCTGTACTGTATCGTTAGGACGAATCCAGTAATCGTTTCCGTTTTTATATCTGTGGTTAGTAATCGTTTCACTTACTAGGAGAGGCGCTACGCCATCAACTCTTATATTTTTTCCGGTAGAAGTATAGGCTCCAGAAGTATTTCTAGCATTATCTTCGAAATAATATCGAACATCATATGAATGACCATGTGTTTTAGGAGTTACATCCCACAACACTCTACCATGGGCTGTATTCTCTTCTCTTAATGCTGAATCAATAGATACATGATCACCAGTCCAGGTTTTTTCATTGTATGTTGTGGATCCATGAAATGTATGCAAGCTACGAACATCTTGACCATTTCCATATAATCTCAAGTATTGTAATCTATTACCCGAGTGAGGGTCATTTTGTCTAAGTCTTACACTTAAAGTGTCATTAGGCTGTACCCAATAATCTGAGCCATTTACGTACCTGGCATTGAGAACACTGTTTGAAGTGTGGGTAGGTGCAACACCATCTATTCGGAGCTTTAAATTTGTTGTAACCCATCCGGTGTTGTTGCCTACATTATTTTGGTGCCAGGCGCTAATGTCATAGGAATGAGCATGTGTTTTTCCCGCAACCTGGAATGTTGCTTCTCGCGTTTTCTGAGTGCTAGATTCATAGGTCCTTTGCCCAGAAAAAGCATCAATACTTGAGGTCTGGGTGTAGTAATCAAAGTTATTATTCCCATTATTATAACTGTGTCTAACTCTAGCTGTTGCACTACCACTTAAAGTCATTGAGGTTCTTTCAAGTAAAGAATCGTTATCAAACCCTCTTAGGCGAATATTAACTTTATCATTAGGTTGAGCCCAATAATCATTTCCGTTTTTATAACGATGGTTTGTTATAGCGTGTTCTTTATGCTCTGGGTTGGTATCCTCTGGAGTAAACTTAATTACCGCTTGGTCTCCACCAAAGGTCCAGTACGCTGTATTTGCCCATCTTTTATTGTTATTATCATGAGGACTTTGTACACCATACCAAACAGAAGTTCCTGTTTCATTAGCATCTATTCTTTTATACGTCCGATTTTCTTGGAAGTAACCTAAATCATGACCAGAAACACCCGTTTGCTTAGCTTGAGTCCTTCTAATAACAGGATAATCATTCATAATAAGGTTACTTGCGTTTATACCACTTGTTAGATCAATTTTTCCTGTATTAAACGAGCGATCACTAAATTCAAACGGTAAAATTAACTGAGAGTAAACAATTTGACTATCAACTTTCTTAACGATATAGAGGCGCCATGATACGTTGTCTCTATTATTTTGGAACAACTCATTTAAAGGAATATAGGCATCAAAACCTACATTATTATATTGCATATTACATTCAATATTATCCTTGTTGGTAGCATTGGAAGAACATTCATTATAAAGGCCAGTTGGACCTTGGCTGTTATATTCCAACTCTTTAGTTGCTGATAGATTGATAGGTATAGTGGAATAAATTTTTGTTTCGCTACTACCTGTTTTTTGAGCGACTATATACGTATCGTGGTTTGAAGAGGTGTGTCTTTTATGCCCGAATAGAACTGCCCAACCTCTAAAATTTAAATACGGTTGATTCCCATGTCCTTGGCTGAAATTCCGATTGACTACTTGAAATCCACCATTAATATATTTATTTGAATAAACGTCATAAACTAATTTACGACCGGTTGTCATATTAAAAGTTTTACCACCGGGTCTATCGTCCCAACCATTTCTGACACTTGACGGTACATCATAAGGAGAGGAAGCAGCGAAAGCTACCTCCTCATTGGACGTTAACCCGATGGCAAAGATAATTAAACCCGCCAAGAAAATTCTTGCAATTTTCTTCACGTCATGCCACCTTTCGTTTTATCAACCACCCACCTAAAACTAATGAAACGATAAATAATGTTGAAAATAGTATTATAAGAAGTGTCGAAGGACCTTTTTTATTACTTTCTTCCAAATTAGCAGCAAGCTCTTCTTCCTGAGAAATACGACTAACCTTATTGTCACTTTCAGGCTTATCTTCATTTTCTTTCATGACGGAATCAGATTTATCATTTGCTATAACTTGTTTAACTTCCTGATCCTTTTTATCTTCCTCTATACTTTTTTCATTTTTTTCTACTTTGTTATCTTTATCGGTATTACTATTAGTTGTTTCTGTTTTAGTTGAACTGGTCGATGCAACCTGGTTTTTCACATTAGAAGACTGACTAGACGATGTAGTTGTAGTTGAATTACTGCTAGTACTAATTTTATTGCTAGTACTTGAACTAGTTGAAGTTGTGGTAGAAGAGGAGGTGCTTTTCGGCTCTTCTTTTGGCTCTGGCTTTGGTTCAGGCTTTGGCTCTGGCTTTGGTTCAGGCTTCGGCTCTGGCTTTGGCTCTGGCTTTGGTTCAGGCTTCGGCTCTGGCTTTGGCTCTGGCTTTGGCTCTGGCTTTGGTTCAGGTTTTGGTTCAGGCTTCGGCTCTGGTTTAGGTTCAGTAACTTTAACTGTATAAACTGTGAGCTCTGCATGAGAATACTGGCCTCCTAAAGGAAGTTCGTACACCTTTCCGTTTGTAGCATAACCATTAATAAAACCCTGAAGAATGAATTCATTTAAACTAGAATCATAAAATCCCCACACATACTCTTTCTCTCCACATACACCATTTGGTCTGGCCGGATTACTGCTAGTATGCTTATTTGACTCAATTGTCATGGAACATTTAGGGACATCTGCATGTCCTACCTCTGGTAAAGCAATAATAAATATTGCTCCAAGTAATAGTAAACTCAGTAATTTCTTTGATAGATTCTTCATAAAGATCTCCTCCTAGTTTTTATATCGTGGTAAGCCAACTCTTCTTAAGTAATTAATACATTTAATCGAAATCCAAGACACAAAAAACGGCCTTTAGGTGAAGTAGAAACTTACAAATTAGAAAATACTAATTTGTAAAGTTGACCTACGACCCCAAAGACCGTTGTATTTGATGGACTCCGGCTAATCAAAGAGATTGCCACGAAAAGTTAATAAAAATACTTGATACTTTTATTATACTATTTTTCATCTTTAGAATCTATCAAATATTCTCTTTAAAGGAAATGTATTCTATCACTATCTTCTATAGTATTCATACACTACAGCCTGTCGTATTTTCATACTATCTCCTCTAAAAAACCTTGGGGACTCAGTTTCTGCTATGATTATAATTCCTGGACCATGGATCGTTTCTAACACATTAAAAGTACTGTTTGAATAATTCATCGGAAACTCTACACCACTATAATCATCAATAAACTCTACGTGTAGAACCCTTACTTGATTGTGAAAAAAGGTATTAGGAAGTGGTTTATGCAATCCATCAAGTTGTAGATTGTCTTGTAGAGATTTATTGATATTATCAAATGCGGTAGCTTGATCAAAAACAATTCTTCCTTGGCCCAATTCTTGTTGATTAAGTGCTAAAGCTGCATCATGTACAGCAAGCTCCAAACCATTTTTGAGCTTTCGTGTAGTAGACATATCGAGGTCAAAGTTAAATTGCATGACCATAATACCTGCCCACATGGTAACTAACGCCAAACCTCTTAATAGCGAAGACATACAACTACTTCCTCCTAATACTATCCAGCATACTCAGACATTATCTTAGCAGTTCTTTCAATTTTCTTAGGACCTTGGTTGAAAATGTCTAAGACAAATATTGGCCCTCTCGGAACAGTTATAGTGCATTCAAGATAGCCGCCACGACTTGTTAAAGTAGTCGTGGCTTCAATCTCAATTTTCGAGCGGTCAAAGTTATAATCTTTTTCAAGTGTATCTTTAATCTCGTCTACAATATTGCTAGTAAACTGCCCTTTCAAGCTTGCCTGCTTCATTGATTGGTGTAAGACTGTATCTACCGCTTCTCTGTGTAATGAATCTGTATAAGCAAGGAGCGGAGTGAATATTATGGTTATAGCAATGAAAATCATCATCCATTTTGCAAGTACCTCACTCATAGTACAACATCAACTTTCATCAGTTTCGGGGATTGGAAGTACCCGTCTTTAAACCGTGGTTATCTGTGCTTTCAATATCACCTTTGTAATTAGCAACTTCTCCATCTACCAGTGTATAACCAACCATAAATAACAGTCCTACGATCATTGTTACTGTCAAAGCCACTTTCATAAACGTTGAAATACTTGAATTCATCTTATTTCCTCCTGAGTTTTATATTTAATATAATGCTGCTAGTTACGATTTTCTGAACTTCCAGTACTTAAACCATGATTGTCATTACTCTCAATTACACTCTTATAATTTGCAACTTCTCCATCTACTAGTGTGTAACCAACCATAAATAACAGTCCTACGATCATTGTTACTGTCAAAGCCACTTTCATAAACGTTGAAATACTTGAATTCATTTCTAAATGTCCCCCCTAATTTAATTGAATTTGATATTTATTTAGCTTTTCATGGTGTTCTTTATTCACATTTGTTAGTGTCATATATGTAATGCCTATGATGAAGCTAAAAATTGCAACCACCAAAAATGCTAGTTTCATAAACTGAACTAATGAGGATCCCATACTTTAACACCTCAATCAAAAATTTCATGACTCTTCTGAGCTTCAACAATATCTTTATAAGCGTCAGTTTCATCATCTACTAATTTATAACCGACCATGAAGAGGCAGGCCACGATCACTGTTACAGTTAGTGCTACCTTCATAAATGTCGATATAGACGTATTCAACGTGTCACCTCCTTAAAAATAATGGGTTGGTCTATCTACCTGGGAGCACAGCTTAACTGTTATCAACATACTCTGCTACATCATCGGCTATTTCCCCCATCATAGGAGCTAACTTATTCCACAACAGGGCAACCACTACAACTGAAACCAGAGCTAACTTCATAAAAGTCGCAATTGACTCATTCATATACTCCCTCCCTTTCTACAGACTGAATCTTGATTCACTCATGATGAACGAAACCATATAAACTATTACAACGACGAAATTTAAAAGGACTAAAAAGTGGGTTGCCTTTATAGGTAGATTTCCTAGATCCACATATAACTTTCTTTTCCTCCTATAATTTTCAATTTGAGAGTTTATAAAGGTGTCCTCCATTCCTCTGAGTGACTGAAGAATAGTTTCTCTCTTATTCTCATCAAAAGTTTTTAACACCGTTATTAGGGATTCAGCTTCAGGTGTGTTTAATTCCTTAGCAAAAATCTCTAATGCGTGTGCAGGTCCCTTATCTGAATTCCAGTTAATAAGAAGTCTATTGAGCTCTCCGTTGATCTCAGAGAAATATGGTTTTAAACCTTTCAGAAGGTTATAGGCGTTAATCCTGGTTGAATTCATCATTTGAATTTCACTAATTAACATATCGTAAAGGGAGAATAACTCAGCATTTTTCTTTGCCTTCTTGTATTCAATCCACCGTTTCAAAATAAATGAGGTAAGTGAGAATGGGAAATTAGGTGATATTCCAAACATGACGGCCATAATACCTAAAATACTAAAAGCTGAGAAATCTCCTTTAAAAAGAACTGGATATATGATGTAATTTAGTGATAACAAAACTAGTAAACTGTAACTAAATAGATGCCATTTAATAGCATTAATTCCTAAAGGATAGCCTGCATCTTTAAATATAGTTTCAAGCTTACTTTCTTCAGACTTAAAAATGATTTGTTCTTGCTGCTCTTTAAGAGCTTGCTTAAATCTCAAGCGGTAATGTAGCCGTTCCTTCCTAGAAGAGAGTCCAAGGTAAACTAATAATCCAGAACCTATTGCTCCTACTATCCCAAAGAAGTATATAATCATCGGAAGGAACTTATAAAAGAGAACTGACTCTGCGATAATAATTTCCCCCCTTACAAATCGTTCTTTGGTTTCCTTAATAAAAGAGAGACCATAATTGAAAAGATAGTGAAAATTGCAGATACAATAAATATGAATAGGGACCAAGTTTGACCAAATTGTAATTTAAACCAATCCTGTGGTCCGGTTACATAGTAAGCAAGGACTATAGAAGCTGGGAAAATAATAATTGGTAGGTACCCATCATATACAGCATCCATAGAATTAGACTTCTCTTGCTCTAACATCTTCTCTGTATTCTGCATTTGTGCTTGTAGCGTTAATAACGTGTTGGACACATTCTCATGATAAACATAGGCTTTTAATATGACGTTTCCCAAGCGCTTACTCCAGGTGTTTCCACAAGTGTATATAAATACGTCTATTGTAGTTCTTAATTCTTCATCGCTTCGAGCCGTTTGTAAGTCATTTATTAGCTTTGAAAAGACGCGCTTTAAAGAAGGTTCTTCAATGTGAGCATGTGTGTAGTTCAAAGCTTCATAAATGTTATATCCAGAAGCACTATATGAACTTACTAGCATTTCTGTAACTTTATTTACTTGATTACCTATGCTATTCCTAGCGCTTCTCAGTTTTATCTGTAAAAAGAAATATGGGATGATACTCACTAAAATGGCAAAAATCAGTGAAATTACAAGGTCTCCAAACTTAACTACGGAAAAGCATAAAATTACTACAAATAACAATCCGCTTAATATAAAGAAGTTAGACACTGCATGTTCCCCGTTATCATCATTACTAGATTTCAGTAAGAAATAAATGTGACGATAGAGGGGGCTTCGTTCGTCTAATGGTTTTTGACTTTTTGTAAACGCCCGGCTTCTTTTTAACTTTGAGCGGTATCTAATCTGCGATAACCTTTCCTTAATCGGTAAATTAATAATCTGGTGCGCAGTCCATATCGTGATAATGATTAGGATCAGGTAAAAAATATAATCCAAAAATATAGTAGCTTTGATGTGGTATAAAAGGTCGTATATTCTATCCATTCATACCAACACTTTCATCCAATAAGTCGTCAATCGATAATTCTTTATAATAATCTTCCATTGGATTATCTTCTTCCCGCTTCTTCAACAGGTTCAGAAGTACTTTTGTTTCCTCTATATTTTCTTCCGCCATTAGGCGTAAAAGGCGTTGTGATATATTGGAGGAATAATAATATTTACCTGATAGTTTGGAATATCTTATTAAATCAACCGTAGAGTGTTCGCCTGTTTTAGTGTTAAAAACCACCTCTGTAACACCTATGACGCGTTTTCTTTTTCTATCTCTACCAGCTGCCATACTAATGATAATGTCCAGGTTCTTAGCAATTCGCTGAACTTCTACCTCAAATCTTCTTGTAGGGAACTCGTCTAATGTATGACGCGCCAGTTGTTCTACTACATCCTCCACGTCTGTTAAGTGATAAGTGGATAATGCTCCCCTCTCCCCCCGTTCAGTAGAGATGTTAAATGCTTCAATTTCAAGGGAACGGATCTCCCCAATGACAATGTAGTCATGCTCCATACGTAATAATCGTGGAATTGCATTATGCAAGTCGCCTTCTTTTGCTTGTATCTCGAAAAACAAGCGATCTTTAAAGTGTTTTGAGAGTGCTAGTTCAAAATGCTTCTCTAAACAAGCTCCCACATATTGAGGGTTCCTCTCTCCTATAAGAGTTTTCATGAAGGTTGACTTTGCAGAGCGAACTCTACCCGCTACAATCATATTTGGCATAGTTTTACTTAGGGCACGATACAATGGAACATCCTTAAAAGGAATGGTTTCAAAGCTGGCTTGATCCTCGAGAGTGAATTGATTTACGGTAAAGCGTCGCAACATGATGTAGTTATCTTTGCTTCTTGGAGGTTGTATCATGGTGATTCGACTACCATCTTCTTTTTCTAATTCGACCTCCGGATTTTCACGGTTTAATACGGTTTCGGCGGAGCGGATTAGAAATGCTCGTTTTATCCTCTCTACCCTGTGAATACTTTCGAATTCTTCAGCCTGTCTCGTGAACTGGCCATTAATATCTATCCAAAGTTGTGTGCCTCGAACGCAACACGCTTCACTTTCAGGGTATGTCTCCCATTTAGCTAACACACTTAATCCCCACACTTCATGAAAGACAGCTTGACTTAGTGTTTCAAAGTACTGAGGGTAGTCGGTTGAAGTTATGTTCTTATCCCTTAAGACACGTTCAATTTCAGCTATGAAGTATCCTATAGCAGACTCATCACCGATAATAGCTTTGTGTTGCCGTTCTAAATATTCTTCTTCATCAACATTCTTAGAGTCCAACTCGCTTTTGATAATGTCGCAAATTTGTTTGAAGTTCTTTTTCTTTTGATAATTAAACCCAGAAACTTGCTCCTCTTCATCCCCTTTGGTATTTTGAGAAACAAAGGAAGCAACATCAAAAGGAGACTCGTTTAAATCATCCAGGTGAAAGGGGAGTGTAGCTATCCCTGTTTGTTTATCCACTCTTTTTGTTACTAGCAAATTTTTATTACTCATGGCTGCGCCACCTTTTTATTTGAAAAGAATCCAAAAAATCCTTTTCTACCCTCTGATGCATTAAAATCTTCCCGAACATTCAATTTGGACCTGGATACGATACTGCTTGCTATTGTAGAAATAGAGTTCCTGTAATCTCTTGTAGCAATGTCATAAAGTAAGCTTTTCCTTGAAATAGCTTGTGCTCCTAAGGTTCCTTCGTCTGGAATGGATGTAAGCAAGAACATATCTAGTTCTTCTGAGAGATCCTTTTCGGAGATTAGAGAAAGTTCGGATTCATATTGATTAATAATTAGCATAAAATCTTCTGCTTTTGCTCCCATAGGCTGAACCAGTTGATGAAAAATGTGCGGCCAATAGCCTCTATAACCTTTTGGCTCCTGTGTAGTAACTAAAAACTTCATTTCACTTTCCATAAATGCTTGTGCATAACAGGCATTGTCAAAGTGCGTTCCAGTGTCAATAAGTACAACGTCAAAAGTTTGTTTTGCTACCTTAATCAAATGGTGAATTTCTTCTGGTTTATAGTAACGTTGAAGCTTTACATCACGATTACCTGCCAATAAGTGAAATCCATCTATGAGAAATGTGGAATCCAGCAACTTTTGTTCAGTCAAATTCCTTGTTTTAAGATCTACCTTGATATCATCCAGATGTTTACCTCGATATTCGGTGAAGTAGTCTGCTGGATCCCATGGATTGAGTGATAGAACAACCACTTTATTTGTAACTCTTTCTGCTAATGCTTTTGCTACATTGAGTGTGGTCGTACTAACACCCGCTCCTGAATGTGTTCCACTGAAGGTAATTACTCGCTTTCCTTCTGTGTACTCTTCTTCAAAAAGCACTTTCTTTACTACATCAGCAATTTGTTCACCTACAAGATATTCATCTAAGGTCTGAATGTTATAAGCGTTACAAACCGCTTGAATATTCTTAGTTACTGTTTGGCTTGTAACCAATGGCAACTTATACAAGATGGGCTTAACTGGATTTTGTTCCCGAATGTACTTAATGTCTTTGTATGACACTGTAGCTCCATCCAGAAAGATAGCGTTGTATCTTAAGTCAATATCTAATGTATCTCTTTGCAATACTAAGTCTATTTTTTCTATGCCGGCTAATACATCTTTCATTGAAGAGTCTGTAGAAATTAACTGAATTACAAAAGTGGTTCCTTCCCATTCTTCCTTAGCCATCCGCTCTCACTCCTTTACACGTAGGTAATATACAATTTATATCCCTGATCAATGTATTCTTTCAGGAAGCGATATTCATCTTCCGTTAAAATCAATTCAAGGTCCGAGATAGTACCGGTAGAGGTTAATCGTTGTTCTTGAGAGGAATTCTCTCCATTAAGTACTTCATTACCGCTACCGTCTTTTGCATAAATAATTGGAATATCAACTAAAATAGGTATCTCTCCCGCTTCGATGTAACTAAACACTTGCTCATCGCTGAGATCATCTTTTTCTTGTTCTGTTAAAAGAGCGTTGCGCTTTCTTTGTTCAGCATCTTCTGATTCAGGCAGCTCCACCTTATTCTCAGCTGCAATATTCTCTCTCTCTTCTTGAAACTCTGCACTTTCTTCTTTCTGCTTTTCTTCAAGTTCTTTCAATTTCTCAATTTGTTGAGGAGATAATCCGGTCATATCTGAGCTCTGTCCAGATATTTTTTCTGGAGGAGCAAAAAGGTATAAACTGATTTTGTCATTTCTTCTAAGAGTAGAAGGCTTCGCATAAATCCAATCATTAGGTATAGGGCGTATAGCCTCTCCTAAATATGGATTAGGTTGCAATCCTTCAAAGTCTAATGACCTTTTAGATAATAAGCTGTTACCCACTAAATGATGCTTAGCAAAAGTTCCAAGTACATTTTCCAATTCATTAGGTAAAACTGTTCCCTCTACAATTGAAGTTCTTCTCCGTTTCTCGACTAGAAGTTTATCTCTTGATAATGGTTCATTTGGTAATATCTCTACACCTGGCCGGACCACAACTACTTCTACGCTATCAATTTCATCCTTAATTTTTACGTCCCAGATTACGATAAAACCAATTACACTTAGAGCTAATGTTAGCCCTGCAGATATTTTCATCCATGGTTTCACAAACGTCTTCCTTTCTTGGTTTATACTTCTTTCAACTCGACATTTTTGTTTTTAAAAAGGCTTCTAAAAAGAGAACCCTCTTTTTTCTTTTTCTTGATAAATTCAGCTGGTAACAAATCTTCTACAATGGGATTAAATGCCTGGCTTACTAATTTATTGTATTCTTTTGTACTTGGTAAAAAGGTTCCTACGAATTGCATCTGAAATATTTCTTCTGAAGGCACATTTGGGATTAGATAAGCAGCTCCATCAAGTATCTCTTTTGCAACGTTTTCACTCATTTTGTTACCAATGATTTTGGTTTTTTCCTCCTTCATCATTTCACGAATTTTTTTAAGGCTATGTTCATCGCTCATTTCAAATCTTTCGATTAATGGTATATCTGGTTCAAACAGCAGGAATACATAATCTGCAATGCTATATAACTCTCGATATACTTCTCTATGCCAATCTGTACCAACGTCCACCACAACATATGGTGTCTTATGGAGTGATAAGAGCAACTTCATAAAATGTGTTAGATCTAATTTTTCTTCGGGATAAACATCTTCCTTCATGGGATTGGTGGCTATGATATTTACTCCTTCATGCTTCCATTCATAACAATCATTTTGGGATTCGATTGTGGCTTCATATTCAGTTATTTCTTGTCTAATTTCCTTTTCTAGTTTTGCGAATAGACTTTTATAATCCTTAGCATTCTTGTGTCCATAGAACCGGTCATATGTATATCCGACTTGATAGGGGTTTTCTACATAAGTGACTCCCACTCCCATGTCGGAAATATGTTTAGCTAATGTATGGGTGAAGAATGTTGTTCCTGTTCTTCTATAGGGGCTTCCAACCAATATAAGCTTTGGCTGAATGGTAACCCCCACTATCTTTTCAACCTGTTGAGTAACATTTAGCTGATACTGCTTTTTAATTACTTGTTTTTGGACAACTTTCTTTTCTACAACTTTATTGATTACTTTCTTCTCAACCACTTTATTAATAATCGTTTTCTCTTTTTCGGGTTTTGGCTTCTTGGTTGAAGGAGAAGGGTCTTCCACTGGCGATACTTCCTCAATAGGTTCTTCCATATCGACTTCTTCTTTGGTCATAGTTACTGGCGCAGACCGCACTTCGTCAGTCATAAACCTTGCTACTTTTGAGTAGCGCGGTTTATCAAGTAACTGTTCAGTAAACACCTTAATATCAATAGTTGGAGTATTAAAGATATCCAAGACATTGTTACTGGCCAAAGTGAACAGTAACGGATCTCCTCTTTCTCTTTCACATAAGTACACAACCCGTATTTCATCATCATATTTAATTCGTAGGCTCTGTATTATCTGAACAAGTTCTTGCTCTTTTTCTTCCTTAACAAGCTTTCGGCTTTGCAGGTAGAAGTCATGTACAATTAAGATATTCGGCTTTTCATGTTCGATAATTTCATCCAAGTAATCTCGATGGAATATTTCATTTTCAACAACGCGGAAATTTTCGCTATAAGCGCTTAATGCCTTTCTAACTATCTGGCTATAAGGCTTATCTCCAATAGCAAGTAATACTTTTTGCACGGGTAACACCTCCTGATAAACGCGAAAAAACCCACAAAACACATGAAAATCATAGCTTTAAAAAAGCTTCATGTACTTTGTGGGTTCTTCCCAGACTATTCAGTTAATCAATTATAATATTTTATATTGGAATGCACCCCGTCAGCGGAACGGGGTACACAAAAACCCTTAGAAAGGTGTTCTACTAGATAATACCACTTCTAAATTTAGTGGTCAACAATAAAATCACCCTTTAAATTCCATTTAAAAAGACTGTTAACAATACTGTAAATGCTGCCATCCCTATGATAATGGAACTGTAACCTAAAATTCTATTTCTCTTCTTCTTTCTTTGTATCTCTTCTGGTGTAATCCATATACTACTCATTTTCAAATACTCCTTCTCTTTTAGTAATACGCTAGAATAGACTTCTTAGCAGATCGGTTAACGAATTAATAATTGCCACGGAAAAAGGGTGGGCGCCAATTAAGGCAAAGATAACGGACGATATCAGTACAGCTATATTCACATACCAAAAGGTCTTCATCTTATTTACATTTGACTCAGAAATAAAGAGCAAAAAGATATATAGATATGGAAAGAAGATAGCTCCTCTTGATAAAGCGGTCCCAATTCCCCTTACATCCTTCAGCAAAAGAAACATTATGGTAATGGCTAATACCACTATTGAAATAAATCCGCCATGTACAACGACTTTCTGTACCGTCACATCCTGTTTGTTTAGCTTATAAAATACAAAGATGATGCCAAGGAAAACACCCCAACCAATAGCATATAACAATACACCAGACAGGGAACCACTAATGAATTTTCCAAAATCAATAGAATTACTGAACAAATTGTAGGTTTTTGCGTCGATATATCCTTTTATAAGACTAAGTACCGCTATATGTATTCCCAGAAAGATTAGAGCGGGCTTAAACAGAGCCTGGTAATTTATATCCGTAAAGTCTTTTTCTCCTTTAAGTAGCTTGTATGCAAATTCAAAGAATTGCTTCATATTATTCCCCTACTTTCCTATGATCCTGCTGCAGTTCCCCAAGAATTGATGATGGCTGATTGACTATCTTTAATCTTTAGATAATTTTGTCGCAATTTCGCTTTGTCTAAACGGTCTTTATTTGCCATCTCAATGGAATCCAGGAACAATTGATGCTGTTGGTTAAGGTAACTAAGATAGCTTGTGTGGTATGCCTGAAGGTTCTGGTGATAATAATCTTGACCGTCCGCTTGCTTAACAAGTGCAGAGGAGTCTTTAATGATCTCTTTTACCACCTTCGAGAACTGTTCAGAAGATATGTCTTGCACATATAAGTTATCGACCAATGTATTAAAACGATTTAGTAGACCATTCGATTCATTTAATGTGTTCGTTAAAAATGTTTGATACGAATTCAGAGCCTCATCCAGTTGCGGATCTATTGAAGCCTTTGCTCCCCCCCCGGAGCTTGAACAGCCAACAGTTAATATCAAGCAAAGTACCGACACCAATACGTACATCTTCTTCATTTTACTTTCTCCTTTATTATTTAATGGAATTAGCCTTGCAGCTACACGCAAGGCTAAACATTAAGCTTTATCAAAAAAATCTAGATACATGCGTTTTACTTCTTGACCCTGTGGTGCAAAGCAAGATTTTGCTAGACCATGCTCTTCAAAAAATTCTTCCACACATAACCATACTGTGAATGGGTAGGTGTCTAACATTAATTGTGCATGTATATGTTCTGCAACGGATAAAGTGCTAGTGTAAATGACTACAATAGGGACTGTTTCTGTCACCCCTTGTATAGGAAGTGACCTTTTTACCTCAAACACCTTCTTCCACTGGTGCAGCTTTCCTCGAAGGAATCCCACGAAATCTTGTGACATTTGAGCTCGCTCAATAATTAAATTAATATCTGCTTTGGGCGTACTTACAAGGGCAGTGCCTAGAGGCTTCTTAATAGCCCTGTTGTGGTCTAAAACGCCATTCCATACCCAACCTTTAGTAGTCCGTGTTTCAATTAACAAACAGCGCAACTCGTTCATAGCAACATACCGTTGTAAGGTTTTAATGTTATGGTTATCCCAAGAGTTTGGATTCATGAATGGAGTCTCTGGGTAAAAATGCTTCAATAATTTGTAACCAGCTATACCTAGTGTAAAAGGAGCGGGTGGCCGTATTTCTTCCGCTTCATCATTTTCTAATCGACAATGCCATCGGTCCACGAAACCATTTCTTCTTAACCGCTCAAGTATTTTTGACGCTTCAGATCTAGACATTTTTGAAATTAGATACCTTCTAATTTGATCTTCGTTGGCAGCAATAGCATCTCCAACAACCTTTAAAACCGTAAAATCCTTCTCGTCTAAAAGCTTTCTTTGGTAAGCATTTATCGTTTGTTCCACGTTAACAAACGGACGATAGTTTTTAGGTAGTTTTCTATGGCCATACATAAGGGGGTGGTCCCAAAATGGAACGTCCCCTTCTTTGGATAGATAATACTGGACCTGCAGTTCATTCGTTTCCGTTTGAATAGTCATTATTCAAATAAGAACGAACCTAAATCTTTAATTTTCTTCTTTCCACGTGGATAATCAACAATTACTACTTTACCTCTTCTACGTCTAGGATCAATTTCTCTAATTCTGCAAGATACAATGTCACCAACAACAGGCTCTTCCAAGCTACGAGGTTTTATAGCTTTTAATACCACACCTTCTTCAATTTGAACAAACAACCCGTGAATTTGACTCACTTCCACTACTCTTCCTGCTACAACTTCCATCTCCTTGAGGTTTTCCAACTTAGAGAAAGGATCTTCCATGGTATGTTTTCTGGAAACACGGACTAAACCTTGTTCCTTGTCGAATTTAATGACTTTCACTTTAATTTTGCTACCTCGATCAACCGCAGTTGAGATATCGAAAGTACGGTTCCAGTCCCAATCGTTTCGCAGCATAAAGCAATCTACCCCATCGACTCGCACGTGAATGGTATCTGACTTTCCATTAACTCCTGAAACAGTACCTTCAAATATCTCTTCGTTCAATGCTTCTTTCTTTTGCAAGTATTCAAGGTTATTCCAGAACGTCTCGCTTTTGAGTTTGTCTGCTTTTTTTACAGAAACAATAGCAATCTGGTGATCCAGGTCAATTCGTTCAATAACCATGTTTTGGATAGACCCTACAAAACCATTAAGCGTTTTAAACTTTCTTTCACTAAACTCTGATTCTGGGCAATATGCTTTTACTCCACCGCGTAGACGGAAAATGGCTACTTCTGTTTCTTTTATGACAGTTTTGCCGTCTTCCTGTACAGGTAGATTTAAAAACCCTACGGACTGTACAATCCCTTCAATGATTTCCTGATTACGGTGAGCTCTTGCTAAATCATCTAATTCCTCTTTGGACCACGTTTGCGTTTCTAACATTTGATATTCCTCCTATTCACTCTCAAGCTAGTTTAGTGTGTAATAAAACGAAAAACCCACGAGGAGACAGCGGACCTATTACAGGTACACTATCAATCTCGTGGGTTCATCCCATTTTATTTAATTATGTCGTAATATTTCAACGACTAATGTATATAGTGTGATTTTATACGATATTGGAAAATCATGCAATACTTTCCTTAATCTTCGTCGTTATCTATCTACTCATCTATAAATTTAACAATCTCATTTAAAAAATCTTTTTCTTTATCGTTTAAAGGAGAAGGTGGAAGTTTAGTAGATTCATTCTTTTCTTTTGTTGGTTCTATCGCATTTTTATTTGTAGGTTCACTTTTAAGTGTTTGTGACCAGTTTGCTAATGGTTCGACATCTACTGCCTTATTCCAACTTTGTTTTTTCTCTTCAGGCTCATTAGGCAATGTTGATGCTACTGATAGGACCGTTTCTTCTATAGTTTCCGGAACAGTAGGCGTGTCCTTCTCATTAATAATTTGTAAAGTGGCAGCAACCTCCTCTTCTCCTTGAATTAATTGTTCATCTTCTGGCGATTCATGATACACGTACTGCTTGGTCTTACTTCTCAGTCTAGAAGTAGGTGGAGCGGTGTAAACTACAGAATCCTTTGGCATTTCATCATGACGTTGTGAAATGGATTTTTCTACTTCTTCTTCAAATACTTGTTGATTTTCCGTCGCAGGTTCATGGGTTGGCTCTGTAGTACTATTTTCAGTGGGAATACCTTCTAAATCATTCTCAATCGGTTCAAGATTAATAACATCATCTATAGGATCAGAAGTAATTCCCGCTCTTTCTTCCAACCAGATTGCGGCCGCATCATCATCTACCAGTATATCAGCTTTCTTAAATTGTTCTTTTGGTACGAAATTAGCCTTTATTCTTCTCACAGGCATCGGACGATTATTTGCTACAATCTTTACCGCGCATTCAAATTCCCTCTGGAACATAATTTCCGCTTCAGTTAAAGCTACATCCCTTACTTTTTGGAAAGTAGACCCTGCTCTAGTCATAGGGTTATCCTGGAGTGGAGATACAGACATTTCATTGGTGCTTTCTTCATATTCCCACTTTTCTCCAAACATTTTGGAGAAATATTGAGAATCGAAAGCAGGTAAATCCCCATATACGAATCTATTTCTCAGTGTACCTATTAAAGTTTCCATGTAGTGTTCCCCGTACCTATCAGCTAGTTGAGCGATAGTTTGCATAATCACAGTAACGATAACTTTGTATTTTCGTGATTGGGCCGGAAACTCTCTAAACGGTTGGTAAAGGTAATCTGGAGCTTCATCAATTAGTATATGGTGGAAAGTACTAGTATTAGGAGGTCTACGGAATACAGCATTCTGTAGACTCAATAAGACAATTTTACCTAATACATTCGCAAGTCCAGATAATTCACCTTTTGCTGTGTTCACTAGTAGGACTCCACCAGCCTCCAAATGCTGATCAAAATCAAAATCACTTTTACCAAACAATACTCTTCGTATAAGCGGGTTAGCACCCACATCATTCAAAATATTTCGTAAACCCTGTACATATTCTGCTTTTGCATCATAGTACTTGTCTTCTCCTCTATATTCTCCTTCCTGTATTTTTTCTGTTATCTCCCCTTGTGGAGTTCGGATGGTTTTGGGCAATAAGTTCTGGTCAAACCATTCATCAATCTGTTGAACGATTTTCCAATGGTTTCTATCATCCCTATCCTCCATGGAATCAATATCCTTTGGAATTCTAGCTTTGAGTAATACATGCATTCTTCTTACCAGCTGAGAGTTATTATACATATCTAGTAACATATCAAACGTTACTTCTTTTTCTGGATCATGCAGCTTTAAAAGGTAAATGTAATGTTTAAGATGGTTCCTTTGTGATTGTTCAAAAAAGAAGTTTCCTCCATCTCCGCTTTCGTTTAACCCCTCAATAACCATAGCAAATGCTTCCGCAACTTTATCAACCGGTCCCTTCATTGGATTAATTGATGGTGTATTTTTATCTAACGGGTTGATGTAAGTAATACTTTGCTCCGGAATATTATGAGCCTGGACCAGTTGAAAGGCTTTTTGGCATAAGTCATTAGATGGCTCGATGATGGATATACCGTTTAAGTACATCCCTTTCACTTCTTCCGAATGGTAATTCTCAAGCTGTGAAATACGAGGATATGAATTGATAAATTTGGTCATATGATGTAAGTCTTGATTAATTTTAGGTAAAGCCAAAGCAGCAGTCTTACCAGTACCGATACTACCGATAATAATTCCGTTTAATGTTCTGTCTCTACCTGGTTGTACCACGATTTCCTTACTCACAATATCAGGACCAAGTTCTACATCCGGCCAAACCTCTCTTTTTTCTACATCGGATATTTTCTGTAGCCAGCGTCCAGACCACTTAAATTCTCTGAATGCTTCCACAATATCATTCTGATCCTTTGTAAATAGCCCCCCTATATACAATAAGACCAGAAATACACACATATAGGGTAAAGATACTAATAGCCAAAAGAAATGCTCTGTGTTATTTATAAGCACACTCCTCATGCCCGTATGGTCTATAAACACTTCTGTTAGTCGTGTTTCAAAGTATGGAATAACATGCTGATAGGTATTAGCAGTTACATGCCACAAAAAATGACCAACTACTCCACCTAGCATGATTAAGAATTGCGTAAGGCGCCATGCAAGTGGCTGGAACTTCAATAATCTCGTTGAAAATAACCAGCTGTATATGATGACAAATATGATGATGATAGATGCGACTTTACTAGGATATAGAGGATCTCCCATTAAAAAGATGGAGTACCGCTCCCCGTTAATATGTGTGTTAATTAGCACTACCTGATTTACTAGCGCTTTTATTAGCTGGTACGCTGAATGCGCAAATAAGACTGAACCCAATACAAAGGGCCAATTCTTCTTCCACCAATTCTCCTTATCATTCATAGTGCGTTATCTCCTTTTTGTACGGGGAGGAAAGCCTATAAAAAGTTGGTTGCTCTTCTAATTCATAACCCCATTTCTCCATACTCCCTATAATACATAGATGATATTGCTTTCCTATAACGTCTTCCTCCATCTCCAATGAATTAGCATAGACGACAAGTAACCTGTCTATTTTTTCTTTGAACCTACCGGCCCCGACTAAATAATGATTGTAATCTAACCTGTCTAAATTCTTTATATGCCCTTCTTCTAGAAGCAGCACTCCTACTGTTTCTAATTTGGTATTACCTTTTGTACTTACCTCATATATAGCATCTACGTGGTAATACCGCTCCAGATTATCGGGGTAATACCTCGCTATATCTTGTCTTTCAAACATATACGGGAAAACATAATTTAACTTATCCAACGTATGGATCGCTAATTCGGTATCCAGCTGTCTCTTCTTTTCTTTATGTGGTGATTCACCTTTAACCACTTCCAACAGTTTTTCTTTAGCTCTAAATAATGGCAACACATATATTTCTAAGTTGGAACGGTTTATACCCTTTACAGAAAGCAACGCTTGCTTTATATTTCCCACCCGCTTAAAGCGTTTGCCATATGAATGTCTAGTAGAAAAGGAATCATCCAAAATTGCAAAAAATACAACGTGAGTTGTGTCAGGTTGATCCCGGCTCAGCTCTACATACCTTTCCACTTTCTCTTTAATTACTTTATTTGTCTCTTTTCCTGTATCAAGCTCAATATAGATTGTCTGAGTTTCAGTTTTCAGCAGCCAATCAGGAATGATAGCAAATGATTGCTCAGTTACATCCATTACTTCTTCATGAGGTGACAATGATTGCACTTCAATCTGTTCCCCACGGGCATCAATGAGCGTTCTGACAACTAAATCTTGAGTAGATAAAAAGTGATCAATGTTTCTGACCGAGGAAAATCTATAAATATCGCGAATGATTTTCCCTGTTAATCTCTGATTATCTATTATTATCTCTAACCCTTTGGCGCCAATTCTGTAATATTTAAAGCGGAATCCTTTCTGCCCAAGCGAATACTCATGGTCTACAAGGATATCCAACTTAGCTAGCTTCTTTACTCTGTTAGCAAAACCAATATAGGTGATATCTGTTTTCTGAATGATAAAAGCATACATTTGTTTAGTTGTTAATAACTTATGATGATACAAAATGGTGAGCAGTTCTAATTCATACTCCTGTAGTACCACCCCCTTTCTATTTTCTCCAGTTACAAAGTGATACATGATTATTCTTCCACCTCCCTAAAACAACAAAAAGCCCACAGAAAGATAGACAGCTAGCTTGCTATCTAAATCCTGTGGGCGATTCCCATATTATGTAGTTAATAATTTCCACAACATTATAGCACACTTTTAATGGATTAACAGATATTTTTGAGTCATAGATTACTATCTATAGACATCATTTTAGCAGTTTCTATAGGTACATATGGAACATTATAAATTGTTAGAGATTATTGCAAATAATTTGGGTTGATTGGGGAAATGAAACCGTAAATAGTTGGACTTCTTTTTGACAATTCATTTACTTACTTCAGGTTGATATATATAGGTTTTTTAAGTTACAAGGTGTATGAGTCCTTTCATATAGTCAAACTCATATATTCACCATATGAACTTGGCCCTATGAGTTTGACCTTATGAGTTTGGACTCAATTTTCTTCTTCTAATGAAAGCTAATATCTCTAATAGTAGGATGTAGCAGTCACGCTGTTTCCAGGTGTGTGAAATTGGGTGAGACAAGATAATCAATAAAAATAGAATCGATTTTTGCTCTCTGGATCTCCACGAACAATCTTATACGGTAATGTAAGTCCAGTTCAAAAAGAACACTCTAATAATAGAGTCTACATTAAAGAACTATAAAATGAAAAAAGGAGTCAAACCAAACAAAAACGTTATTATATATGTTTCTATCTATAGACTCTTTATAAGTACTCTATAAGAATAATTATCAATATATCTATCAGAGTTTATACTACTTTTAGCCATTTTACTTATATTATCATCAATATTCATTCTAAATGGTTGCTAATACAAAGAGTAACGTAATATAAAACATAGAAAGACACTTAATATAGAGTCTATAAATTAACCCTTGATATATATAGGGTGAAAGAGTTTTTAATGAATAAATTTTCGCGAAAATTTCACTTTAGACTCTTGTTTAAGAGTCTTATATAAGGTAATATGTAGTAAAATATGAAAAAGGGAGGTAGCACGTTGGACGGTGAACTACATATGAAGTACGCAGAAGTAATGTTGCAGCCTGAACAAATTTCTATGTTTGCTGACATAATTGAACAAGAAGAGTCTACCAGAAAAGTATTTTTCTTTATTGGTAAGGCTTTGAAGAAGCAACGAAGTGAAGAAGATTCGATTAGCGGAATCACTATTAATGAAATAGTGGAAAATGTTACGGTAGAGAGAAAAACTCGCTTAAATAAAGGGAGAAGCAACTATACATATAATACATCAGTTACCAATATACATAGAAAAACAGCTGAAGGAATCGCAGATAAATTATTAAGCATGTCCTTGCTATACTACCAATCTATTAAACCCTATAAGTTCATCTTTTTAACACGTAGAGGTGTACAAATCTTAGAAGAATTATTAAAACGTTCCAAACAAACAAATACAAGGAGTGTCTAATATGAATAAATTTACTAATAATTCCCCTGCCATTAATATGACAATGGTCGGTTTTGGACAAGCTGGTAACAGAATGGTTGATATGTTTGGTGAATTAAAGAAAAAAGATGGTACCCCGGTTTACAACTGCTTAGCTTTAAACAGTAACGACGGAGATCTTGAAGGATTGAAGCATGTTCCTAAAAGCAATCAAGTATCCTTAAATCTTGGTGGATTAGGTAAAAACCCTGAGAGAGCCATGAAAGTTATCGAAGATACTGCAGATGTAAAGGAGAAACTTAAGCAATTTATTACTGCTCGAGTTCGCCCTTCTGACGATTTAGTATTATTCTTTGCTGGCCTTGGTGGAGGGACTGGTACTTCTACTATCATTAAAGCTATTGAAGAGTTTAACGACTTCCATAACAAACCGATTATCAAAGAAGAATTAGTGAAATTACAGCAATCTATTCCCTCACAAGATTTTAAAGCAAATATTAAGAAATATATGCTACAAGCTGTAAAAAATGCTGATAGCCGTACCGTTAAAATTGGTATAGTGGTAACATTACCTGTACGTGATGATGGCCCGGATGTCCTAAGACAAGTAAATGATTTTAGTCAACGAATTTGGAAACTTACAAAAGATAAATCAAAAGGAATTGCTTTCGTTATTTTTGCTGACAATCAGCAATTCTATGATGAATACGATGCCCTTTCTGATACTATCAAAACAGGTATGAAGATTGACAACTACAGAGATTACGCAAATCTAAAAATCAGAGATATTATCCATGAAGTTAATACCGCAACAACCGGTGGTGGAACTTCAGTCATCTTTGATAAATCGGACTTTAAACGATTAGTATTAGAACATAGAGGTTGCCTGGTACTTAACAAAGTTGAGAAAAACATCAAAGATGTAACAAATGAACATGATATTAACGATATGTTCAAGAAATCTATAGAGTCTAGCTATCTTCACGATCCAATTCAAATAACTGAAGCAGAGGAAGATGGTACACTTATAGCTTCTAAAGTTCATCATGTTGGCTTATTGGCCGTTTTAGCTAAAGATAAGCAGTTCAGCAGCTCTTTTATTGATAAATCTAAGAAATCCATCGTAGATGCCCTTCCAATTAGCGGAACCGTGTTTTCTGGTTACTTGGTTGGCAATAATGACTATCAAGTAAGTGTTTACACGTTCTATAAAACCGAAGCCCTCCCTACTCGCCTCGCAAAAGGTTTAGTTGAGGAATTTGAAGAATTTAAAGTAAAACAACAGCAATATATTTTTAAAGATTCCGCTATTGCTTCTATTGCAGCTACTTCAGAAGAAGATGAATTTAATGATATGGATTTAGATTTATCGGAATTCGGCTTTGACCTTGAGAATGAAGATGAAAAAGATAAGAAGAAAACAAAAGAAAACGAACTGGATCTCGATTCATTAGACTTCTCTGATTTAGATGACTAGATGTAACAGTAAAGAGGCTGGGACATAACTAAAATGTCATACACAAAAGACGAATGATTTTTGTTGGAAAAGTACTTTAATAGGAAAAATCCGAACTAATTCATGATTCTAATCATAGAATCATGAATTGTAGTTCGGATTTTTCTTTGGCTAAAATACTTTTGTCCCAGCCTCTTTTTCTTTTTGCTCTACTGTTCTCCCTCTATATAAATTGTTTTTACAAAGTAAATCAAAATCAATCAAATATATTCCACAAACTCAACGAAAAATGCCGTGATACAGAATGATCGCCAAAAATCAAGGAAGATAAATCAAAATAAAAGTATAAATCAAGGTAAATCAATTGATTTTAATTGAAAGATACCGTTTATTATTTATATCTACTAAATAATGATAGAACAATCGATAATAATAAATAATTAATCTAAATCATACAAGTAATTTTTAATTACAGGTCATTATTTTGTTTTATCGTTCAAAATCAATTGCGATAATCTATTTGATTGTATTCGTTTTGACGCTTAAATTGTTGTATTCCATAGTTTTTAAGAGTAATATTTACTTATTAGAATCAAACGAAGGGTGGTGTTCCCAATGGATAGAGAAAAGCTTAAAGATTTTCTAGAAGAAAAACTCCAAGATGATCCACTGTATAAAACTTTAGTCCGTATGGGATTAAAAGAACACATTTACCAGGGTTCATTATTTCAACAAGTACACTTAGAAAGTACTTACTCCACCCGTGAAGCTACTTTTCTATTAGATTTGGATGGAAGGGATTATCAAATAAGAAACTATATCAAGCGAAATGATTTGCATGTATATCTGGATGTACCTAGAGTGGGGCATCAATTACGATTAGATATTCTTTCTTTGTTTAAATTCAAAATGATTTTTGTGTTAGTTGAACAAGGAGGTAAATCACCAATAGATATAGCAAGTATTGTAGGTACTAGGGTGGAATCATACAGTCCCCAACGAGCTGTAAACTCTAGTAAAAATACAATCAATTCTAGTAATCTACCATCGACTGAGAGTTCTTACACAGAAGAACTTGAAGATATGCAAGACAAGTTGGATAATCTACAAAATATGTTCCTCTTGAATCAGATAAATCAACAGAAGCGTGAGTGGCATGAAAAGATCGATGCAGCTGAAAAACAAAAAGTAGAGTGGGAAAGAGCAATATCTGACGTAATAGAAAAGATAGAAATCATTGAGTGGACTAACAACCTTCAAAAACAAGCAGCTACTAACCCTAAAGTAACTAAAGAGCTCTTAAAAAAGATAGATAGTGAGCGTCCTAAAGAGAGTTTGTGGAGTAAGTTATTTGGAGTAAAAAGCATTCAAGTAGATCTTGAAACAATGTTTGAAGAGGTATCCAAAATGATAGAGGAAGAAGCCAGCTCATCTCCTGGTATTCCAGAAGAGTTGAGTGAAAAATATACTGCACTAAAAAATAAACGCTCAGAATTGGAAAAGAAGAAGGAAGAAGTATATCTTGCCGTGCAAAAAGCAAAAGAACAGTATTTACCTATGATTAATCAGTTAGAAAAGAAGAGTAATGATATCCTTTCCCGATTAGATACTGAAGATCAAACTTTCAAAGCTATGTTGGAAGTAAGTTCTGGGACAGAGGAAGAATAATTATTTACATATTATATCTATTAAGTTATAATATGGATATTAAACTAATGAGGTGATTGTATGTTCCATTTACTATCAAAGGCTAATCAAGCCGTAGCTGACAAAGTTATGGTTGGTGTTTTAATTGCTGGTGTAGTTTTCGGACTCGCAGTCACTCTTATCAATTAGTTAGGCTTACTATACATCCATCCTATGACAGATCGTGGCAAACACGGTCTTTTTTTTTGATTGCTATCAACCTATTATCCCTACAGAAATGCAAAAAGCCCTCGGTTACTAAGAACCGAGGGCTTTTCTTTTTGGGATTATATAAGTGTTTTACGCTATTACGTAAAAAACTATTAGATTGTGTAATTAATATATCATCTTTAGCTGTTTTTATCAAGTTCGTAAACTTGTCAAATTTCGACTATTTTAAAAAATCTTATTTACAATCTATTTTTCATTATGCTAACATATAGGTGGGATTAGATAAGTGGCTAAATTTATAAATATATACTTTGTTAGAGAAGCTTTCTCTCCAGTAGGGGAGCAGTCTATCTATCCAAACTACGGTTCAACAAAGTAAATATTTATGATTTTAGACGCTATTTTTGTTATACCCAAATATAGAAACCATTTTATAAAAAAAGACAAAAAAAGAGAGCGCGAGCTTTTTAAGGAACAGGCGCTAGAAGCACCGTTACCAAAAACACACCTCACACTCAACAAACCAAAACGTTATTTAACTAAGAACATTATAACAACAAAGACAAAAATACTCAATAAGTAAGTTCTTACAAAAAAGATAAAGAGATAAAAAATATATAGTTGAGTGGTGTGTTTTTTGGTGACGACCTACCCTAATTTTGGATCGGTCTGTCATTTTCAAAAAAATATGCCACTTTTTTATATTTTTATTGATATTTTAGGCTAGATCAGTAGAATGCTTCTTAGCTGCCTTTCTTTAGAACGCTCGACTTTCCATAAGTACGATTGTACCTATGGAAAGTGATGTTTTAAAAGAAGGGGGTAGCCAAGGTGACAAGTTTACAAAATGTAGATTCCATAAGTCAATATTTTTCTTTTGAAAAGTCTTTCGTGAAAGGCATTATTGTGCCTGTTGAGTTCATTTATCAACTAATGTCAGTAGAAAAACAATACAAACTTAAAGAAACCTTCACCTCTACGCTTTCATCAAGAGAGCGGCGCCTTCATCATGTTACTAAATCTGATATTATGACTGCCTTAAGTCTATTTGTTTCTTGTAATGCTTCAGGTGTTATATCAGAAGTAACTCCACACCGGCTATATAAAGAGAGAGTAGCTCATTTATTTCCTTTGTCATTTCAAGAGTTTTACACTTCATTAGAGAAGTTTAAACATCTATCTCTGATCAATGTAGATAGAAATGAATACACCAAACGTATATCTATTGCTATTAACCACTTCATAAACAAAGAGAAGTCTCTGGAAGGAAAGAAGCCGATTTTGCATAGGTATGTAGTCGTTCATCCAATTGTATTTAATCCAACGTTTATTAAGCTACCCGCAGCTGCCTGGAAGCTATATCTGGTCCAATTAAGCAGAAGTCATAAATCATATCGCACATATAACTTTGCAGAAGAAAAAGATGTTGCAGAAAAACCGATTTACCAATATTCACTCAAAACACTTTTATTAAAGCAACAAAACAGTGATGCAAAAAATGTCATTATGGAGCTAATTGATACTAAATTAGAGGGCCAAGCACTATTTGTGAGACCTTTATCCGCTCCCTTATTCGAAAGAAGAGGCAAAAGGTTTGAAAAGGCAAACCTTATGATAAACCCAGTGTTCATTCTTCATAAAGCACCTAAAGAAGAATATCGCTTTCCATTACACCCAGAAGAAACGTATCCTCGACAAGCTAGCTTTATTGAAAATGAATTTGCTAGAGAAGGTGTAGGAGAACTGACTAGCGGGACGTTGAAAGGGAAATACAAAGGCTCCTTATTCAAAAACCTTGTGTATATTCTTAAGGATCAATCAAGAAAAGCAATTAAACATGCTGTAAAGGAAATAGCTGAATTATGGAAAGAGTCAAAGCAGCTACCGTATAATATTGAACAGTTTGTAGAGAAATCTATTCGCCATAAGAGGGAAATCGAATATAAGCGTATTTTAAGAGAAGAACAAATATACGACTATTTAGTGTATGGCTACAAACGTGGGTCAAAGCAAGAAGACCGGATTTTCACCTTCATTAATACCTTGAGCCATTTGAGTTTAAAAGAGTTTCGTGCTGTAAGTCGTATTGCTTATAAGAAGATGACTGCCATGTATGCTACTACTAAATCAGAACTTCGTTATAGAACTAACCCGGATCTAGATCGTATTCCTGGTATAGAGTTAGTGCGACAAAGAGCAGAACAATTAAAGATTAGTACAAATGCTTATGAGGCACTTGAATACGAGCTAATCGGAAAAGTATTGCCATATACGAAAGAGGATGAACTGCATACACTACCTATTATTATGATGAAAAAATTAGATTCACTAGAGCGGGAGAAGCATGTGTTTGTTAAAACACCTTTCGGATTTAAATTGGAGAATTTGTTACTGGAAGAATATAATAAAAATCGTTTCCGGTTAACTTCATCCAGCTTAATTAATGCGTAATTTCAAAAAAAAAGGGGATTCGTTATGTCTTTCCTTTTTACCTCTATTCGTAAAAATACAAAGATTTTTATGTTAAGTATGTGGATTTTGTTAGTACCGTTTATAAAATGTGAATGAAATGCTCATTAGGACAGTATCAACTTCTATATCCAGGCGTAAATTTAGAAAAAATGTCTACTGGTTACATTTGTAACAAAGAAATGGTGTCTTTATTGCCATTGGGCTATTTGTACTATAAAATAATGGAAATAACATATTTTCAATTCGTTATTTTTACGAATATAGCAACTTAATAACTACTCTACCAAAGGTTCATAAACTCTTATAGATAGTCTTCTTTTAATAGTTTTTATTTTTGAAGTAGTAATTTCAAATAATATAAGTAAAAGGCATCGCCACAAATTGGGGGGGAGATTTATGAGCTATGGATTTAAACAGTATTTAGTAGATGAAGGATATAAAGAAAAAACCATAACTACGTATCTTACTTGTGTAGAGTGGTTTTTCGCATACCTGAACTCAACACATAAAAAACAGCCGGAACTCCATGAAATCAATCCCTCAGATATAAAGGGGTTTATGGCTTCAAAATTGGATGATGGAAATAGCATACACAGTATTAACAAACACATCGCTGTGCTTAAAACATTTTTTGACTACCTTTGGAGAATTAATAAGGTTTCAATTGATCCCGCTGTTAAAATACAAAGAATGAAAGTCCTAGATGCTGGACCAAACGATATTTCATATAAGCAATTACTCAATTTAAAACCAAAAATATTAGGGGACTCTCGGTATAATTTAATTACTAAGTCTATATATATATTGGCTCTTAAAGGATTAAGATTTTCAGAATTTCACTTTCGTAAGTGTGACGTATCCATAGATAATCAAGGTGTCGTTTTAATTAGTATCAACACTAGAAAAAACAAAAGAAGAGTTGTTAAACTCAAGGATGCTGATGCAAGTGTATTTGAATCTTTTTATATAGATACACAGTTCAACCCTGGAGACTACGTATTTACAACGAAAAGACAACATACCAATGAATATGTCCCCATTGAAATAGACAGCTTATATACGTATTTAAAATACATCAGAGACGATTATTCTTTGCCTAAAAGATTTAAGCTAGATGATATAAGGATAGCTTATGTACATTACCTAAGGAGTTCAAGGCACTATGTAATTGACCAAATAGCTGAAAATTTAGGTATTGAAATAGTTAGAGCTGCCGAATTAAGTAAATTAGCAATTGAAAGATATAATTCTTGATAGTATAATTTAGTAGAATTTAATATATATGGGATGCCCCACTAGTAATGCAAAGGATCTGTTCATATACAGAGAATCTTTGTTTTATTGGTGGGTCTTTTTGTTTAGGAGGGGAGTAAAGATTGAATCCAGCTCGTTCAATCGAAAAGTTAACCGTAGCAGCACTAATAGGAGGAGGAGAGCTTTATAAATACAAGCTAGAGAGAGAAAGTATAAAGTTTTCATATCACTCATCTAAAGAACAATACTTAAGGCAATTAATTTCTATAAATAATCTATACTCATATGTAAAACTAAATGTAAAAAATAGAGAATGTCTGATATCGACAAATAAGTACAATAAACACATTATATTAAGCTGGAAAGAAAACAATGAAAGCTTTGTAAATAGTAACATCACTCAAGATATTTTATATCTCTTTATCATCTTGTTTGGTAAAAGACAAATAGAAGGAATATTAATTAATTGCCAAGAGAGTATGGTAGCTAACCGCTCCATAGGCTATTTTACTCAAATGTTATTAGGTGTATTGGCCATTCCAAATACTAAAAACCTCAAAATACTTGATGTGCCCAATTTAGTATTAAGTGCGATAAAAAAAGAAATTGGCTTGACAGAGTGTGTGGAAATAGCAAACTTTTTGAATGAAAATGAGAAAAAGCAATTAACTAAGGCTATAAATGGTATAGAAAGGCAGTTGAGATCTTATGAGATGGCCTAATATTTTTATATGCTCCTTGATTAGCATTGCCTTGGTAGGCTGTAACAACAAAGGATTAACTTCTGAGATTGATAGGGTTGAATCCTTAAAAAAAGAGCTAGAAAAAGAAGTTCAGGAGCTAGAAGAAGTAAAAGAAGAAAGAATGGAAGCATATAAAGAAATGGAACGCCCTGTAGAAGAGATAATTGACAATATGGATAAAGAAAATATGAGAGTTGTAGAATCCAAAGAAGTAAAAAATCTGATTATGAACAAAGATAAATTTACAAGTGAATCTGAATTTTCTAAAGTGGTGGCCTATGCAACTTACAATTTCTTCACAATGAATTGGACCGCGGTAGAGTATTATGAATTCCTTGATAAGCATAGTACTTCTAATTTCAAACAAAATGTATTAGGAAATAAGGAACAAGCAGTACAGATGTTTAACAATGTACAGGGTATCCTTAAAGAACGAAAAGAGCTAATCCCTATTGATTACGAGATAACAGAAGTGATACTGAGCAAAAGTGGAAGGAGCGGCTATTTCTATCGAAAGGATACAACAACCAAAGGAGACGATGCATACTACATCATATCTATTATTCATGAAGAAGGTGCTTGGAAATTTGATGATGAAAAACCATCCGTTCCCTATGAAAAAATAGATGACAATATTAGAGAAGAAGATGAAAATTCAACAGATACAAGTGAAACATCCACAGAAACGGAGGAAGAGGTAAACAATGATAACTCAGAAGAGTAAAAACATCACCACAATCGCATCAGAAATTTTACAATCGCATTTTGAAACAAGCCAAGAGTTTAGAAATGAGTTTTCGGGTTATATTCACTTTTATGCGCAAAAGTTCACTCATCTATTATCAGAAGAACAGTATGAAGAATTTGAAAGAATATTTGAAGAGGTCTGTAAAAGTCAATATTTTCAAGGTTATTACTTAATGCTTGAAATCCTTAAAGATGAGGATACACACCTTACTAATGAATTTATTGAGCAGCCAATCGGTTTCTTGACAGATGAAGTTCCTAATATGCTGAGAAAGGCGTATCAAGAGACAATAAAAGAGATTATTAGAACCGCTCCTACTCAAAAGTTCGTGATGTGGATGATCACTAACTTTGAAGATATATTTGACTTAGTGAACCAAGTTATTCTTGATATTACTTGTCTGGGATCGCGAAAAGCCTTACTAGATGAAAGGAACAGCAGAGGAGTAAAAGAAATAGAAGAAAACAAATCACTTCTTGGAAATGGATATGATTACAATTTTATTTCTCCGCAAGCATATATAAAAATACAGACGGTAACAAGCAAGGTGGAAACATGGGATATACATTGGTGGTCAACAATAAAAGATGGCCAGGAGAGAATAGGGGATATTACAGTCATAGTCATTGAGACCCCTAATGAAGAAGTGAATGGTTTCATTCTTAATATCCAAATTTTAAATGTCATGGCTGAACACGAAATAACTGCTTTTTCTCAAAAAATTGCCACACGTTTTTCAAATAGAAACAGTATTGAGTTATCAAACATTCTAGTGAATGTAGCAGTAGTAGAGGAATTTTATCAATTAGTTCCTCAAACATAAGAAAAATACCCCTTCTAAACTATAGAGGGGGTATTTTCGTTAATAGGTTCACTTTTCATATATCCCTTTTGAGCATGAAATACTGTTAAACTTTTTGATATTGTCCCACATTCAAATAGTTCAGAAAGATAGGAACATAATGCTAATGCGGCCATTTTATTAGTTTGTAATCTCTGAGGATCTGACGCACTTAATTCTTCACAACTTAGCTGGGAAGGTTTAATTTCATCATCATCCAACATGATTTCAGGGAATCTTGAAGCAACAGGTTCTAAGATGGTTTTCCCATTCCATTTCAAACCTGCACACACTTGACCGGTCCAACCACTGAAATTATAATCTTTTAGTTCATCAGCAGTCCATTGATGTTTAGGTCTGTTTGGGTAGTCACTAGGTACTGTGGTACTCTCATTTCCAGAGTCTAAATACAAAAGATTTGGCACGGTTTCAAACAGTTCATGAAAAACCCTTCGAGTATAGTTATTATCTACACATCCTATAAGGATAGGGAGCACAACATCAACACTACCAGAATAAGTATCATAATCAATACTAAAAAGCTTCCTCAGTGTATTCACATCTTCAACATAGCTCTCTGTAAAGGAATGAACAGGTATTCCATATGCTTGACTGTATCTACCAGCTAATATTTCTGCTTTCTTTTTTCCGATATTACTTTCTACAAATAGTTGGTTATTAATATTCTTTTTCTCTATGGTATCAAAATCTGCTAAACAAAAATAACTCTTTTTGCCAAACATCATTAGCATTTGAGCTAGCTGTTGAGCAACATTTGAGCCTGTACCTCCCACTCCCACCAAGCATATTACAGGGTATAATCTTTTTGTCTGAGGCGGGTAATAGTTATAGTCTGGGCTTAACAAATTTAGTACCTTAGACATGGGAACACACCTCAACCATATCTGTGTTAATACTTACGGACTCATTAAACGGATTTTCAAAGACTACATTAGGGTGAATCTTCCTATGCTGGTCTGCAATTGGGTCAAAAACGCGTAATGTCAACTCCGGAAAAAACTGGTCTACTCGCCCTACAATAGCATACAAAATCCCTGGGCACCTCTCACTTTCATTATCTATAGAAGAAGGTATCGCAGCCATAGTATGGTGTGAATGGATCTCCATTACCTTTTTAAAAGGAATATCCATTAGCCTTTCTGCAATAGAATATGCCTCTTCAACAGGCTGAACTAAATATCTGCTTACTAATTGCGACGGAATGTCCATGAAGAATTCTCTCGTTTTAACATTTATATAAATATCAGCATGCAATTCCACCCCGTAACGTTCTGAGTACTCTTTAGCTAATGATATAAAATCACTAAGTATAGAGAATGGAATCTTCAAGCTAGAAAAAGAACTCTCTGAATCAGAGAGCCCTTTCTTCTTTGCCTTTGGAACAGCAATAATCATATTCTTCTTTTTTAGATATACCATTTCAGTATAAGCTGCTACTAAATCTGGATAATCTTTTTCTAATCTCTTTCTTACATCATCTCCTGTAATTTTTTCATATTTGATCTCTTCTTTAGATTTTGTAGGGATACCGTTCTCTAGTTCTTCTGTAGTGAAGTACTCAGTGATAGGTAATTGCTCTCCCAAATGATAAATATTAGTGTCAAAATTAACATCGAATGTGTCATTCTCTTTCTTTGCAGCTGGTTCATTACCTTTAGAAACTGTTGCTGCTTTCTTTCTTGCTTCCTCTAAGAGGTTGCGTGATTCCTCTTGCTGCTTCTTTCTCACTTCTTCCTCTTGCTGTTTTTTTACAGCTACCTCATCAGTAATATTAAACATAGAAAAAATGTCTGTTTGTTCAATTGTCATTGTAATTCTCCTCTCAAAATTTTTTATTTATCATTTTTACCAAGACTAAAAAATGAATAAAAGGTATCATCTAGTGGTAACAGTATGTCTTCGTTAAACTCTTTGTTATTAAAATCTTCCATCAACAACTTCCATAGTGGTTCTTTCGTTGTCGTCTTAGATCCATAGTCACTAGAGAAAGGGGAGTTGAAAAATAATGAGTGCATACTTTCCAACTCGCTTATACAACCTATATCAGGAAGTGTTGTGCCTCCCATACAAACTCGTCCACTATCATCAACATGAGAGTAGGGGAAGTTAAAGATAGGTGTAGTAGGGGTTAGTTTTCTCTTGCCCTTCACTGCTACGATTCTATCTAAACTAACACTATAGGTACAATTTTCTTTTAATTTTTCCTCCTGTAAACAATACCTAAAGATAAGTCTTGGAAAGCCTACATTAATTTTGTTATTAGAATATTCAATAGTCCATATTTGCTTTGGCACCTCTATATACACATTTATTCCAGAAGTTGTCACTGTGTGTTTTATACAGTTTCTAGGAAGCATAGGACTCTCCGACATATTTTCACTAGCATATGAAAAAACACTTAACAAATCGTCTAATGCCATTTGAAAATTAGTAACACGACCATTTTCTACTTGCCTAACCTCAACATAATCATTTAAATTACGCAACTTCTTCGAGTCTATCGTTATTTCGATTTTCACTCATTTCTACCTCCAATTTCTCGTTAAGCAGTAGAGATTCTTTATGAAGCTCTAACATAACCTCTGTTAGTTCGTGGAAGTTACCAACAAACTCTACTGAAATAGAAATACCTTTATTACTTGGGAGAAGGTTTATGCTTGCAACTTCTTCATAAAATTCTCCTGTGCTTTTATCAATCATTTCTGAAATAAGAGTTTTGTTCATTTTTATTGCTCTCTCTAAGTTAAGATCAGTAATGATAATTACTAATTCACAAGCGCTAACATCATACATTTCTCTAAATTCCTCAGAGTTATTTTGGTAATAATCATATGTCTCAATTTGTTGAAATACACCTTTAATGCCTTCAACAAAAATTTCTAAACTATGCCCTTCATCATATCTATTGATATGTACCATAGGACTAGCAAAATTACTCACGTTTACACCATAGTCATGAAAAAGTTTTAAAGTGTAAAGGTTGCTACAAGACATAATGTAGCTATCTAGGTCATAAACATCCATTTGCATAGATAAACTAGCTCCTCTCAGATGAAAATATCCTCTTCATCTTTTTTGTATTTTTTCTTATGAGACTCTGTCATTGCGTAGAAAACTTTTAAAATGTTGTCATATCTTACTAACAAATTTTCAGGATCAGCAATGAAACATTCTCCACCTTCATCCCAGTGTAGTGGCAGCATGTTAATGACATCTATAGCATCACGAACATCCTTGACAGAGAAGGAATCGAAGTCAATCTCTTTTGTAGGTGTATGAGTCCATATATAATGAATTGCTTTAGCTGTGCCAGAACAATCCTCCACTTCTGCTATCTCTTCATTTTTTACTTCAAAGGGCTTTAGTCCATCTTGAAGTTTTTCAAAGTTTATTCTCATAGAATCCTCCATATAAAAAAGAAGGGGAGTACCCTTCTTTTTTGTTTTATGCAGTACGAACAGGAAGAATTAGTTGTAATTCTTCTTCATCTGGTACTACTACAAACGGTCTCATTTGTCCGTTAAAGCATAATTCCACCTGTTCTTTATCAATGCTTTTAAGTGCGTCTTGAAGGTATTTTACATTGAAAGAAATGGTGAAATCCTCTTCTCCTTCGTAAGCATCGTATGGTATCTCTATTTTTCCTTTCCCTTTTTGCGATTGATTGGTGGATAGATGTGCCGCTCCATTTATATGAAGCTTAACAATCCCACCTTTATTATCGTCGGCAGATAGGGAAAGTCCTTTTAGTATATCTAATCCATCGTATAGCTCTGATCGCTTTATTGTTAGTTTGCTTTTATGCTCTGTTGGGATTAATCGAGAAGTATCTGGATAATTCCCTTCAAGTAATCTTGAGAGGTAAAGAGTATTACCGTTTCTAAAAAGTACTTGTTGCCCGTTGTGGTATAGGTCTACTTCTTCATCTGAGAACACCTTACTAGCGTTATCTAGGCTTTTAGCGGGTATTACCAGCTTAAGCTCTTTGTCTGATTTGGTAGGCTTTGAAACTCGGCTAAGTCGGTGTGAATCTGTACATACCAACCTACAATACCCATTGACAATTTCTAAGCATATTCCTGTCAAAAGTGGTCTTACCTCGCTAGTAGATGCAGAAAATGCTGTCTTCCTAATCAAATCCCTAAATTCATTTCCACTATAAGTAACCGTAGGGCTGCTATTTAGGTGAAAATCGTTAAATTTAGGGTATTCATCTGCGTCCAAAGTGATAATATTGAAGTCACTTTTCCCACTGACGATTTGACAATTAGGTCCTACTGAAGAAACCTGTATTTCCTTCTTAAGTTTCTTTGAAATTTCCACTACATTCTTTGGTAATACCGCTTTTCCTTCAGACAATATAGTCAAATTTTTATCATCTGCAGGTATTGAGTAGCGAATTGTTTCTGTAGCATCTGATCCGGTTAAGACAAGTTTGTCCATTGTTACCTCAAACAGAATACCTTGAAGAATAAGGATGCTATGTTTGGGTGACACCACTTTCATTACTTTGTTTAAACCTTCTAGTAATACTTCTTTGTTAATAGTAAATTGCATAATTTCTCCTCCTAATTTTTAATATAAAAAAGCATGAAGTAGCTTTTTAGCTAGTTCATGCTTCGACTCTTTAAGCAGTTCGCACTTGAGCTTCTTGGCGAATCATACTAATAATTTGTTCAACATCCTCTTTTTTGACTTTAAAGAATAAGTCTGGAATGCCTTGAAGAGGTACTTTAAGGACAATCTGACAATAATTCAATAGCTGGTCTGCAGTAAGTTTGTTTTGTTTTGCGCATGCAATCAAAGCTGCTACAGGTTTGAGTACCCAGTAATAACTTTGTAACTCGTTTTCTGATGCGCTGTTTAAATCTCTGGATTTAGTTCCCGGATTAGCCTTTAAGAAAAGAGGGAATTTTGCTTCGAGCGGCATATCAATAATTCTTTCTTGATCTGCAATAGCTCGAAGTGCATCTTTCTTGTTAAATGGTTTTACATTTGAATTCCCGACACTAGATGTCTGTTGATTTGTGTCTCTCTGGTTTGATACATTGCCTTGTATAGGGCCGTTTCCACCTTGAACAGGAGCTTTTTGTTTAGGGGCAGTTGTTTTAGCACCTACTGGCAATGCCCAATTAGGTAGTTCTGGGTTTATCCAGTATCCAGTAATATTTTGCTTCTTATCATTGAGATAATTTTCACCTTTTTGGTTAGTTCGATTTTGATGAACATCCACCCAAACTTCAGTAAGATCATACAAATAACGACCAATACCAAATTGAACAGCTGCACGTTTCATCGAACTACTAATTGCACCCTTAGTAGGTTCAATGTTTGTAAGATCAGCACCGTCCCATTTTGTAGTTTTATTACCGTTAATATTAACAGTAATCCCACATAGAACACCGCCATGAATCTCTTTGAAATTATTTTCCCAACCAAACGGACCAAAGATTGCATCTAAACGCTCCATAATAGCTCTGTTTTGAACATAAGGAACAACAATAGCTTTAGGGCCATTGTTAGTATTAAAGCACCTTTGAACTCTCCATTCGATGTCCTTCTCAGGAAACGGATCTTTCAACTTATCTTGCAATTCATAGATTGAAAGAAGCGGCCCCTCCGTACAATTTATTCCGTTTTTTGTCATGCTAAACACTCCTTCTAAAGGTTTTATTCAATTACATTTTTTTTGCGTCAACAAAAAAAGCCCTTGGGTTGTTTAGTATTCATACATAGCGTATGACCAAACAGCCCAAAGGCTTTATATATAGTGAGAGAATACCCGCTGACGTAAACCGTCGCAAAAAATATAGAAAATAATTGAATATAAGGTTATTATAACGAAAGGTACAAAAAAATAAAATACATATTACCTAGAATGTTCAAGAAATTGAAAAAATGTGGTATTATGAAGAAAATATTATACTTAAGCAATTACTGCTCATATTTCTCGTTGGGAGAAGTGTGAGTTTTTTTGTTTTTAAGGAGGTTATTTTTCATGAATCCTATGAAATTAGAACAAATAACTATCGAAACTGATGTAGAACGATTAATACTATTAAGAAAAAAACTTGAGAAAAAACAATATGAGTTTGCCAGAGAGCTTGGGATCAGCACGAATTACCTGGTAGCAGTAGAAAACTACCGGTTACCATTTTCAAACAAGCTTAAGAGGAAAGTAGATCGTTATCTAAATAACTTAGAAATGGAGAAAGTTATGCATGACTCAAGTGCTTGTTTATTTAAATAATCAAATAGAATTGCAGAAAGTTCTAGATTCTTT
Source organism: Sutcliffiella horikoshii (assembly GCF_019931755.1). Classification (NCBI taxonomy): domain Bacteria; kingdom Bacillati; phylum Bacillota; class Bacilli; order Caryophanales; family Bacillaceae; genus Sutcliffiella; species Sutcliffiella horikoshii. Next base: position 111,300 of record NZ_CP082921.1, read on the forward strand.
CAAAGCAGCACAAGTGAATGATGGAGATATTGACATTGTCGTAGCAAACTCAAAAGAAGAATTCCTTACTTTTTGCCAAAAGGATCCGTACCATTATTATGTTATTGATAATGAGGAATATTTACCTTTGCTTAGTGAGAAAGATGGGGTAGCTTTACTTTGTTTCGGGAGCGGTAAGCAGTTCAATAGAGAAGAGAGAAAAATCAGGTTTGCTAATGTGTATGAATTAACAAAGTGGTTAATGAACTTACGAAGCTTATCCGTTAAAAGTCCAGTCCAACGTAAGAAAAAGGCAACCAAAAAAAACACTAAAAATACAAAGGATTTATTCAATGATTCTAAGGTCGATAATGATTCTGTAGAAAGCTCAAAACTTAAAGAAAAAGAGACTGTAACAGAGGTATCAAAAGGGGAAGAACCTGAACCTATACTACCAGATCATAGCTATAATAATGACTACCTAGATGAAAATGATATGGAAGTTTCGACTATTGCTGAACAAATAGATATAGAGGACCAAAAGGAAAGAATAGCCTTTAGAGCAAAAGAGATTAGAAAGAAGATATTCCACGGTGTAAGCTGGGATGATAATAAAACAATTGGGGTGTGGTCTCCACTACATAGAGTGGGTGTAACGACATTTCTAATAAATTACGCAATTTTTTTAGGCTCACAAAAGATACAATGTGCAGTAATTGAAGCATTGAATGAAAATCACCTCTTAAAAACAGTGCTAAAAAGATACAATGAACCTCCTGAATTGTGGACTTCATATGCAACAGCACTACACAATCCTGATGAAGATATGGATAAAGTTACTTGGACTTATAAAAATGTATTTTGGCTACCATTAGATTCAAAGGATATACATTATAATTGGGATGAAGACAATTTGTATCACTACTACAACAATGCTAATTACTTCGATACTCTCCTTGTAGATTTACCTACAGGAAAGATGGCGGAATTTACACTCCAAACCCTAAACCATCTAAAGGAATTATGGGTGATTGTCGATGATTCATACCATCAATTAGAAGCCTGGAAAAATTATATTCATAATCTTGCCGAAACACACAACATTAAAGTGTATCTTATTTTTAATAAAGAATTTGAATTTAGCCAAGCGAACAGACTCGCTGAGGAATTAGAACTTCCTTTGCTCGCTGCACTTCCTCCGCTACAGGAAGAAATTATGAGGAACGCCTATGAAAACAAACCTATTATCGAACAAAAATATGTATTGGAGCAACTGATTAATCCATTTACGGAAATAACCAAACATCTAATAGGTAGTGAGTTTCTATATATAAAAGCTAATGAATCCTTCCTTAGTAGGAGTCTGACAAGATTTCAGAAAGCGTTGCAGACCAAAAAGAAGCATGGTATTATTTGATTAATCAGTTATTTATTGCTTTTTTATGCGACACTTTTAGTCAGCGGAAACCAATATAAAAATACGAGCGGTCTTTGGATCATAGTTTAAGTGACTTATAGTTACTAATAAACTATCTTCCATTGACCGCTTTTTATTTGAGAGAGAGGTGAATTGGAGATGAATTTAGAAGGTAAATTACGCGAAATTAAGAAAGTGCTCATGAGTGGTAATACAATTAGAATCGGTCCCCATACAAAGGATCAACTTATGAAACGAGGTTATACAAGAAGAGACATTTTATGGTGTATTTTCAATGGAAGAATTACAGAGGTCCAAAAAGGCATGAATTATCATGTAGAAAGAATTTGTCCCACTTATGTTATTGCTGGTAGAGACTATTTTGAAAATCCTATTGCAGTCGTTATTTCTGATGAAGGCAATAATACGTTTTCATTAGTTACTACAATGCCACCAACTGACAAAAGACGTTTTAAAGAGACAATTTCTTAATTAAAAAAACCTTTAGAAAGTGTGTGTGAAAAGTATGGCGGTAAATTATAAGTCTTACACATTAAGAAAGACAAGAGTCCCTGGGTGGTTTGAGTTTTATAGAGAACCTTGTCCAATTTGTGGTCACAGCGGAGGATGTATGATTAACAAAGAAGGAGAAGCAGTAGCATGTATTAGAAAAGAAAGTAAAACAGCTTTTTCTAAAAATAGTGCTTGCCCTTCATGGCTACATTTCCTTAAAGGGAATAAAAGAAAACTTGATGTAGCTGCAACTACTGAAGTAGAACAAAACGAAAAGCTAAACAGTTCTAGCTTAAATAAGGTTTATCGTGCACTTCTAGATTCCACAAGCTTAGAAGATAACCACTATGAACATCTCACTTCATCTAAACGAGGGCTATCGGATCAGCAAGTTAGAAATCGTGAATATCGTTCCTTTCCTTCAAAGCCTTGGGAGGTTGTAAAACTTATAGAAGAAGCAACAGGAATAAGTGATTTTACAGGGGTCCCAGGCTTTTATAAAGCAAAAGGTAGATATGGAGAATATTGGACAATCAATGGAAATGACGGAATTCTAATCCCTTTTAGAAATATTAATAATGAAATTGAAGGGTTTCAGATTAGAGTAGACAACCCTCCCAACGATGTAGAAATAAAGCGTGCCAAAGAAGGTTTACATGCTAGGGTAATTAAGCAACCTAATCTAGTGCAGGTTATTTTTGATGGGGAGATCATTCAAGAGGTAGAAATGGAACTAAAGCAAGAGAATACAATCACTTACAATGAAAAGGTGATTGGGTGGGTGAAATTAACAAAAGGAAAACGGTATTTTTGGTTTAGTAGCGCGAACAAGGATTGTGGTACAGGTCCTGGTAATCCCGCTCCTGTTCATGTATCGGTTCCAAGTGACTTATTAAAAAAATGGGAAGTAGGATCTCCATTAAAAGTCAATACTGTTTGGCTTGGTGAAGGTCCATTAAAAGGTGATATTGCAGTTGACCTAATTGTAGACCTGTATGATGAACTGGAGTTACAAGATATTGGTACTACCATCCTTTCTCTACCGGGTGTTGGCTCATGGAGACTAGCAATTCCGCTTCTGGAAAAAATGGGGGTAGAACAGGTCAATATTTGCTTTGATATGGATGCTATTTCTAACCCATATGTAAAGAAGCATCTAATGGAAGCTGCTAAGGAGCTTAAAGCTAAGGGATTCCATGGCAACCTAGTCCTCTGGTCAGAGAAAGAAAACGCTAGTGGAATTGATGATCTATTATTAAAAAGAACCATTGTTCCTCAGATAAAAAGGATTTTCTAAAAAAACTGAAAAAATAAGGGTATTCAAGGAAGCAATTCAATACTGTTGAATTGCTTCTTTATATTTTTAAGAGTAAAGACGATAACATTATAGGGGTGTTTAACATGTTTGAAGTTATTAAGGTGTTTTTTACAGAGTCTGATCAAAATGTATTATTAGCTGCTCTTTTATTTTCTCTTGGATACTTATTAATTTTTATAATAAATGGATTGCGTATGAAGAAAAATAACAAAAGAGAAAGAGAAGGTGAATTTTATCTGTTTTCTAATGGAAAAATAAATGCTTATAATACCGTAATACTTTCCCTTAAGAAGGCGTTGTCTAATCCTTTATGTAACGATAGAAGAAATGACGTAAAAGGGAAATACGAGTTATATGGTTATGAGTTACCAATTGAAGTCTCCACTGATGTAGAAAATTTTATAACAAATGATGTAGATAATCCTTTTGCTGAAAAAAAACGAGAGAAGTTATTAAAAAAGGCGTTACTACAGCTAGAAAAAGAAAAACGAACTCTTCAGCTAATTAATCATAAATTTGTTGAAAAAGAAAAACGTTCCCACACTTGGTCAAGAAAATTCGTAACAGCTACTTCTTGGTTTGTGTTTTACTATCTTTTAATATTTATAATTTTCTTAGCGGGAATAACTTATCTAAATGAAAAGGAAATTATTGAAATTGAAGTTACTAATGATGGAAGCTTCCAGAATCCATTTTTTAATTTTTTTGCTGTTTCAAGCATTACTTTGGCTTTGTTATCAATTGTTATTGTGGTTAGTTTCTCTTTATTTAAAGTAGATAGGATGTTAAAGGGACTTACGAATGTATTAAAAAACAAACCTAACAGTAAGGAAGAATACGTGTTAGAGGGGCAAAATGGTTACTATATTTGTTCAATATGTAAAAAAAGACAATATTTAGAGGAATATGATAAATTTCCAGGCTGCAAATGGGATATTAAACATTCATTCGGAACACTTTTTAAAGATACAACATACGCTTGGAAACAAGAAAAGAAGAAAGGCTAATGGACGCATATCCATTAGCCTTTCTTTTTACTCGGCAGTCCATATTTATTACTGTTATCTAAACACTTTTTCGCTAAATCATTTTGCGCACTTTTCTTCGAATTGGTTGCCACTATAATCAACTCCTGAAACAATATATTTACCTATTAATCTCTCCATTAATTATTGGTTTTATACATTGTAATAACTCCCCCATCCCTCTCATATAGATATGAATAAGTCTAGGACACTTGGACACTGTTCTAAAGTTATTAAACGATAAAAGGGGAGAGTTTTGTGAGGGAAGAGGTATTAAGAAAGCTACCAAGAAAAGATAAGAAAAGAGACGTTCGACCAACAATTTCAACCAAGCTATATATAACTATAGACAGAATTTCCTATATTACTAGAATGCCAATTAAAGATGTAGCGGAAGAATTGTGTGAAAGAGGACTTGATAAGGCAAACGTTATAGATCACCTGGCAAGCTACTTTCAAAGAGCATACTGGCATAAAACTACTTTCTATAATGAGAACCTAAACAATACAAAGTTTTTAGGAGCCAAAGCTATTAAGGGAGAAAAGAAACGCATTAGTGTACGATTTTCTCAAACGTTCCATGAAAGGATATACCACTTAGCTTATGCTCTTGATACTAGTGTATCCAGTGCTACTGGTTTTTTATTATTAGCAGCATGTAAGGATGCCGACATTGTAAATGAAATTGTAGAAAGAAGGATGGAAGACCATCTGGATGAGGTAAGGGTTAAGGAGCTAAAAGAAGTAGTAAAATATATTAATAAAAACAATCCATATTCAGAGGAAGTTTCATTTATGCACCTTATTTCATATTTAATGGACGAATTAATGAAGAGTACAGAAGATACATTTAAAAGAGCAGTTGATAAATGGTTAGAGGGAAGAAAGAAACATCAGTAATACTTCATGGAAAATTTACAAATATTTGTTGATTTTCCCATTATATTTCGCTATATTAATAATGTGTTATATAAACAATTGAATATTTATGGGAACGCCCCACTTAGCATATGAAGGAATGCCATTCTTGCATTCTATTTTCGTATGATAAGTGGGGCTTTTTGTGTTCCCGTAGGTAAAAAAAGTAAAGGTGGAGGTGTACCGATTTGAAATTAGGTACCATTATCAAGTTGGCAGGGATGTCAATAACAAGCTTTTTAACATTTCTTGTAGTTTCTCCTTACTATGCATCAGCAAGTGTAAATGATGCGTTGACAAGGGTAGGGATCAACCCTAATGGAGACTTCAATGACTCCGGGGTGTATGACGATTTAACAAGCATGGTTTACTTCGTTATGGCTCTAGGGGCTTTCTGGATTGTTTTCTGTCTTATCTGGGGTGGTATGACCTTAGCTGGTAGCGGTGGAAACCCTCAAAAAAGAACGGAAGGTTTTATTAAACTGGCATTAGTAGCAGTTGGTGGATGGGTAATTTTAAAAAGTTATGATATTGCCGGCTGGATTGCGGGTCTAGGAACAGCATTCATTATGTAACTTATTATTTTGTAATCTATAAGCGAACCCCTCTAATTTAGAGGGGATTTGTTTTAACGGAAGGTGAAAAAATGAGAAAAGTAACTGTACCAGTGGATATGGCATCTGAACAAAAATCCATACTAGGTATTATTTCCAAAAGACAATTAATCTATTTCATAATTGGTGGATCCATCATCTATTCTTATACTCCTACGGTTTTTAACTTTGTTCCCAATATCTTAATTTCGGTGATTATTTGTTTGATGGCAGCAACTCCAACAGCTGCAGTAGTATTTTTCTTGGCATTTTATAAAGTTGAAAAATACCAATTAAGTTTAGATAAATACTTTTTAATTAAGGCTCAGTATCGAACTCAGCTCGGATGCTGGAGAAAAGGAAGGTAAGTAAAATGAGAGATATTTTAATAATGGCAGTGATAGGAATGGCTATATACGTTTTTGCAAGGGTGATGCTTAAGGAACCAATTCTACCCTGGGGCAAGAAGAAAAATGTCTCTAATACAGCTAGAAAGGTTTCACAGAAAAAGAGTGTTCAAGCGGATATGGATAAGTCCATTCCTTTTGAAGAGTTATTTTCTGACCTATTAGAAATTAAAGACCATATGTTTAGAAAAACCAATAACCAATTTGTATTAGTAGCCAAGGTGGAACCGGTGAATTACTTCTTATTAAGCAATGACGAACAAGAGGCTATAGATATTGCATTTGAAACATGGTTGGCCCAAATAAATTATCCAGTTCAATGGTATTTACAGAACCGTTACATTGACCTAAGTGAACCAATTGAAGAAATGCGAAAGAGTATGAGAACTGAAGATGACCTAGATGTTAATGCTGCCGAATATGGGCAAGCGATGATTGATGATCTCATGAAGTGGCAATCCATATCTCCTCGATATGAAACTAAAAGATTTGCAGTGTTCCAGCATCGAATCGAAGTAAACGATTTAAAAGCAGACAGTGATGAAGAGTTAGAAACAAAAGTTTTAGAAAAAGCATTCGCTGAATTGTATCGACGATTTAATACTGCTAAAGGTGCATTAAGAAAAGCAGGAGTTGAATTAGAACTACTTACCAATGAAGACTTAGGAGAACTCCTATATTACGCATTTAACCGTAGAAAAGCCTTTAAAAACAAATATAAAGACGTTGCCCTTCAAGAGCAACTTTCATTGTATGTAACAGCTGATCAAGATGATAGTCGCATAGAAGCGGTGAAGGAGATGATAGAAAATGGCACTACTGAAAAAGAAGAGTCAAGAGAAAAAGAAGCAAGCTGAGGAACCTAATCTACAGGATCAAATAGATATGAAGCCTTCATTTTGGGATGTAATTGCACCAGAAGGTATGAGCATTAGGCAGGAAGACTACGATTTTGGTGTTATCAAACAGTCTCTAGGTTCAAAAACTTACTTCCGTCCGTTTTATATACCAAAAGACGGTTATCCAAGAAAGCTTCAAACAAATTGGTTGTATTCTTTAACTTCAAGTGGAGAATGTGACGTACTTATTGATGTACATAAGATTCCTAAGTCAGACTCCATCAAAATGCTCCAGAATCAGATAACAATGTTAAAATCCAACCTTAATTTCCAAACTAAAAGAGGCAACATCGACCAGGTTAATGATCTTCAAACTAAAATCTTTGATACAGAACAACTAATGGCCGAAACGCAGTTTTCTGAGAATGACTCTTATCATGTTGCTGTAATGGGGATGCTTTATGCTCAAAGTGAAAAAGAGCTTAATAATTATAGCGAATATGTTGAGGATGAACTCAGCAGTATGTTCTTTAAAGTGACTTCAGCTTGGAGTCGGGTCAAAAAGGGATTCCGGTCGGTATTACCACTTGGTAATAATGAATTAAAGGATGCTCTAAGAAATATTGACCGTAGAGCTCTTAGCACATTCTCCCCATTTATTAGCGGAAGCGGCCGCTTCAACGGAGGAGTTCCTTTAGGTATAAACAAGATCACCGGACAAAAAGAATTTTACAACGCATTTGGTACAAAAGAGATTAGACCGGATAACTATAACATGTTTGTTAGTGGTACTTCAGGAAGCGGTAAATCACTCGCAATTAAGCTTCTTCTGGCTAGAGAGACTACTGGCATGGGAGTTTACACCCGCCTTATTGATGTAGAGGGGGAATTTGTAAAAATTGTTAAACGCTTAGGCGGTATGAACTTAAATATCTCAGAAGAATCCAATATTAGAATTAATCCATTAGCATTGAATGTAACAAATATTCCTCTAGAGGAAGACGATGAAGAGTTAGAAATGCTCGAAGATGGAGATGAAAAAGAGGTATTTGAAAAAGATGGGAAAAAATACATTTCTTTTGTCCCTCTGAGAGAGAAATTAAACGAAGCTTTGGACTTCTTTGACATAGTGTGTCGAGGTAAGAATGGAGAAGAAGGTGGTCTAAATGTTTTCGAAAGAAACTATTTAGAAGCAGCCATCTATCACATTTTTGATGAGTTTGAATTTACAACACACCCATCCTCTTTATATGAAAACTCTGTCCAAGAAATAGACGGTCAAATAATTCAGTCAAGAGCAAGAAAACCAGAACCTACAATAACGGACATTTATAAATATTTACTGAATGTCTATGGAGAAGAGCCAAAGGCAGAAAGGTTAATTGCGGCGATACGCCCATTCTTGCGTGATGGATCTAAACCAATCTTTGATGGACAAACATACCTAGGTAAGAATATGACGCAGGCATTACACAATGCTAGATTAGTAAACTTTAATATTAGTGGAATGGAAGAAGGATTCCTTCGCCCTATCGCCTATCACGTCATTCTCAATTATGTTTGGGAGTATTTTGTTAAGAACGTTGATAACGCCTCAAAGAAGAAAATCGTACTTGCAGACGAAGCTTGGACTCTGGTCGATTCAGAACAAACGGTAGACTTTTTAGAAAAAGTCGCTCGTCGTGCTCGTAAGAGAAACTGTGGCTTAAGGTTAGCATCTCAGGATTTTGTTCGATTCATTGAAAGTAAAAAAGCGAGAGGTATTCTCCAGAACACATACGCTTTTTTCTTTCTTAAGCAAAATAAAATTGATTTGAAAAGCATTGAAGAAAACTTTGACTTATCCGCTGGAGAGCGAGGTATTCTTTTTGGAAATCCCGATAAGGGTGAAGGAATTATTCGATATGGTAAATCCTCCACTTGGTTGAGAACAGATCCTAGTGAAGAAGAGCTTGCTTTTGTAGAGTCCAACCAAGCTGTACTTGATGAATTACTAGAACGAAAGCGGAGACAACGTGACTTTTAGGAGCTGAATAAATGAATAAAATTTTTGACGTCGTTGAAAGTCTTTTCGAATTTTTATGGGAACTTCTAATAGAACCGTTTCTTGGTTTGAAAAAGTTAGACGACTTGATATTCGGAAAAGACACTCTTTGGGGAGAAGAGTTAATATGGAGAACATTTGTAGAATCTGAATTACAATATGCGTATTTCCCTGGCTCTTTTGTTATGACAATAATAGCAGGGTTCCTCATATTAATTGCTGTTATCATTGCCGGAATTCGGATTTCGGGGGCTACGATAAATCCTGCCAGCAGGACAGCTTTAATAGAATTTCTTAAAGATGCGCTAATTGTAGGAATTCTTCTTTCACAACTAGGAACAGTTTACACTTTGATATTTCAATTCAATAGTACAATCGTAGGCATTTTTGAAGGACCTGTCCAAGAAATGCAAACTAATTTTGATTTAGTAAGTGACGGAGTTGGTGCCGCTGGTTCTATTCTTGGCTGGATTGTAATTCAATTAGCGTTGTTAGGGTTGCTGATATGGGCGAACTTTTACTATATGATGCGTAAATTAACCCTTTTAATTTTAATGATACTAGGTCCTGTAATGGTTGCTCTATACCTTTTTCCAAAAACTAAGGCCATTACTGCAGGTTGGTTTAAAGAGCTTGTTGGTAGTGTGCTAGTTCAAAGCATTCATGCTTCAACCATTTGGATAATAGCTGTTATCGCTTCTACACAAAATAGCTATAGTGTAGCTACAGGAGGATTTTCTGTAGCAGCAGTAATCTTATACATTATCTTCATCCCTATTTCAGAGAGTATTCGTAATCTATTTGGCTTAGGAGGAGGTATGCAAGGAGGATTAGCTAAAGCAGGAGCAATGTTTGGAATGGCTGGACTTGCAGGTATGTATGGTTCAGTGAAAGGGGCCTTAGATGGAAAAAGTGTTGGTTCCGCCTTGCAAGGAATGTATAAGGGTGCAAAAGATAGAGTTAAAGGCGAAGGTAGTACTGATAAGGATGTAAAAAGTACCATCGGAGCCAACACTGGTACTGACACTGGAACAACTGCAAAAGCCGATAAAATGTTAAAGGCAGGACAAATACTCGGGAAAACAGGAAAAATGACAGCTGGTATGGCTGGTTCCATTGCAGGTTCAGTTATGGGACCGATGGGAGCTATAGCCATGGGAACCATAGGTGGAGAGTTGGGTGAAAAAGCTGGTGGTCTAGCAGGTCGGATGGGAGCCGCAGGTGCTCAAGGAATTGCGAGCAGGTTAGGTAAAGGGAAGGAAGGGGCGTTAAAAAGCCTGGATAAACAGAAAGAAAAAGACAAAGACAAAGCCATGATTGATTCCCTAACTGAAGATGAATCCACTAAATGGGCCAACGATAATAAAGAAGATTTTATGAAGGATCTGAAGGAGAAGTTTCCCGATGCAACACAAGCCGATTTAGATAAAAGGTGGAATGATGAATTACAACAACGAAGAGGTGGTTTCAGAGAAAAGGCAGAACAAAAGTGGAACAAAGCAAAAGAATCTAACGGGAAATATGCTGATGCCAACAATCTTAAGGAATCACTTAGTAAGGATATGACTAGCGCTTGGGCAGAGCAAAATCAAGATCAGTTCATGGAAGATTTTACAAATAATAACCCTCCCGAAAAACCTTTTGACCAAATGAACGAAGCGGAAAAGGTAGATTATGAAAATAAGAAAATTGATGCTTGGAATAACAGAGTAGGGCAGAAAAAAGCTCAGTTCCAAAAAGCAGGAGAAGATACTGCAAACGCTATGGTAAAAAACCAGGATCATAACCTAGTGAACAAGCAAGACTTCGCCTCCTCTATGGTGGATAAAGCGCTTGGTTTAGAAAAAGAAGATTTAAAGCAATCTATGAATTTAAATAATGATGAAGCCGCTAAAGAGTTTGATTTAACCAAAGATGCCCGTCAGAAAGCATTAGTAAAAATATCTCAAAAATCCTTAAACAGTGTGCCTACAGTGAAAAACACTGAAAACGGCAGCGCTGGGGAACTTGGTAGTGCAATTGCAACAGAGATGACTAATGATTGGGCTGGTAAAAATAAAGATGCATTCCTGAACCAATACGAGAGCAATAATCCTCCAAAAGAAAATATGACACAAGAAGAAAGGGAAGCTTACAACAATAACCGAGAACAGGCTTGGTCAAAGAGAGTAGCTGGCAAAAAAGCGACCTTTGAAAAAGCTGCAACACAAACTATCGCAGAATTTGGCGGGAATTCAGGTTCTGTAGTAAGCAAGGCTGACTTTTCTTCTAAAATGGTGGATAACGCAATGGCACAAGAAAAAGCAGCTTATATTTCTGATAATGCTGACAAACTTGGTGGGGTAGATAAAGCAAAAGCCGCTTTTGAAGCTACTAAGGGAGAAAGACAGCAAGCCTTAATAAAGTCCGCTACCAACTCAGTTGGAAGCGTCAAATCTATATCTTTAGGTAATGTTACTGAGGGGGCAACAGGTAAAGTTATAGCAAATCAATTGTCTCAAGATATGACGAATTCCTGGTCTAGTCAAAATAAAGACCAGTTCATGCAGAATTACGAGTCTGCTAACCCTCCAAATCCTAATATGTCTCCTTCAGAAGCAAAAATTTATGAGGCTGACAAACAAAATTCTTGGAAACAAGTAGTTCAAAGAAAGAAACAACAGTTTTCTCAAGCTGCTAACGAAGTGGTAGCTCAAATGACAAACGGAAATCCTAGTGCAGTAGTAGATAAAAATCAATTTGCTGATGCAATGGTGGATAAAGCCATGAATATTGAAAAAGCAGGCGTAAGCGATATTAGTACAGGTTCAATAGGGTTTGAAATAGATTACGGAAAACAAGCCAGTGAACGAAAAAAAGTTTATGCTAACGCAGCTCAAAGTTCAATAAACGGAGTAGAAAGCGTTCAGATCTTTAATAAGTCTGGGGCAGTAAATTCTAATTTTCTTGCGAGTCAATTAGCAAGTGCCGAAGTAGCAACAGAAAAACAAAGTTTTGTAAATGACGCTCAAAGTAAAGGATTATCAAAGAATGAAGCTATTGTTCAATGGGATAATCAGAACCCTGGCGCATTTGAACAAAAGTATCAAAGGATTAAGCAGAATATACCAAATAAAATTTCTTCTACCGATATCCCACTTATGTCAGAAGGAAAGACAGTGGCTAGATTTGTAGGAGAAGCGTCCGGTATGAACACTGTTCTTCGTACAATGCGTGGAATTGGTCAAGGAGCTGTTAGTGGGTACACTATCGCAGCAGAAACAGGCGAAAATAGAATAGTTCAAGCTGTTAAAGGTTCTTTCTCAGGTGCTGCATCAGGATTTATAAGAGGTGAAAATGCGGTAGAGAAACAACAAAATTGGAAAGATGGAATCTCCTATGCTTCAAGTGTTTTGGGTGGTGTTTCTGGATATCAAGTAGGGGCAAAGATTGCAAACAAGGTTCGCCCTTTTAACAATCAAGTTAAACAAGCCATCTATGAACCATCAGAAGTTATGCAAATGGCGCAGACTACTATAGACGATTTTGGTAATGAAAAAGTAGCTAGCGGGGCTGTAAGAATGGTCACAACAAATAATAGTTCGCATTTAGAAGTAAGGACTAAAACAGGAGAATCAAGAATTGTTTCCCATTACGGTTCTGGTCATAGCGGATTGAAAAAAGGGGAGGTAGTATATCAAGATTTAGATGTACAAAATGACTCTTTCGTTCCAACAAAAGTTAATGGCCAATCCTCTGTCTATAGAGTTGATAGTGGTGGAGGAAAAATCCCTTTAAATGTGGATTTAAACGTTGACCCTAATAGACTATTAGCCAATCGGTTAAATCAAAAATCAGTATCCACTAAGCAAGCACCAATGTATAGTCAACAAGTTGATATGGGCAATTTTCACTTGGATGATGCCATGGAAAAAGGATTCAAGAATGTACATGTAGTTGTAGAAAGAGGAAAAAGTTATATTGCTGGTAAACAAGGGGATCAAACTTATCGAATATCACCTATTTACTCTGGTGATACCAGAATTCCGGATGGGAAAACCTACAATGTGAATTGTGATGTAGTGAATAACAAGTTGGTAAAAGGCACGACTGTACTTGAAAATTCTTCAAGCCTAGGTCAACAACAAACAGTCGAGGTTGATTATACATCTTCTCTGGACCCTAATATGATGTTACCCATCAAGCCAAACAAACGTTTAGAAAATAGAAGGAATAATGAACAGTTCAGAAGAAAGCAAGGATTGTTGGGGTGATTGAATGGAACAAAGAGAGTTGGAAGAACAACATCAATCTAATCCTGTAAAAGAGGCAGCCGCTAACCAAATAAAGAAAAAAGGTCGCAAGCTTGCAGCTAAAGCACTTAAAAAAGGTGCGAAACTTGCGGCCAAAGCTGCTGCTAAAGGTATTGCGGCTCTAGTTAAAGTACTATTGTCTTTAGCAGCAATAATTGGAATACCACTTCTTATTAAAATCACTATTATCATTTCATTAATATTAATTGTTATGTTAGTTAGCGTGTTTCTACTAGGTGGCTTAGGTTCGGATTCAGAACTAGATGGTGATTATAGAATTCTGAATGAGTATATTATCGAACAAGCAAACAACACGGTCGATATGTCTAAACCCGAACAGGCACGTTACAAGGTTCCAGAAGGCTTAGTAGCAGCTGTAATACAAATTGACGGGTTATCCGAAGAAAGTAATATAAACAATTACAAAGACCTTATTAAGAGAATGACTACATCTTTAAAGCCGGAGTTCACCTACGAAAGTTTCAATGAATATGAAGAGATTGAAACAACTGTTTGTGAGGATGGGGTTTGTGGTTCACCTTCTCTAGAGAAGATAGACCATTGGGTAAGCAAACTAACTTTTGCTGATTATTGGAATGGCTTTACATCAATACAACATGATCCTTACTTAACTAACTGGACAACAAGAGAAGAAATTAGTTATAGAACAGAAACACATACAGAAATGCAAGAAGTGACAAGAACTATAACCAAAACAAAAACTGAATATAGACTAGAATTAGTTAAGAAAACTCGACAAGAAGCCTATGAAGAATGGGAATCCTCTCCCTATATAGATGATTACGGAAATCTGGCTTGTTGTATTTACAAAAAAGTAACAAAATATAAAACAGTAGAATATTACGAGGAAGAGCTAGTTCCTTATGAAGTTGAATACGAAGAAGAAATAACTGTTGAAGAAGAAGTAGAGGTTGAGGTGATAATAGAAATAAAGACTATTATTCGTACCAGAAGACAGTTATTCAACTCCACAGAAAATGAAACAGAAGACTATACCACCTTTGATAATATATTAAATAGTTATAACATGGGGGAAAAAGACAAGCAGTTAATAGACGGGTTATATGAACTTGTAGGTGGATTAAGTAATTATACACAATGGCTAGAAGGATATAGTGGTGGCTCATGGGGCGGAGGTTTCAATGGGAATATAATTCCTGGCGATAATGTCCCTCCTCAGTACATGCCAATATATTTATCTGCAGAAGCGGCTTTTGGAGTAGATTGGTATGTCATAGCAGCTTTACACTATGTAGAAACAGGTTATTCTACCCACCCAACTATGATTAGTAACATGGGGGCTGTTGGACATTTTCAGTTCTTAAAAAGAACGTGGGTTGGTTGGAGCTTTAGTGGGAATATAACAGACACCATCCTAGTTAGTTTAGATCATATTACTCGACACAGGGGATTTGGAACTGATGCAAATGATGATAAGAAAGCAGATCCTTGGGATTTAGAAGATGCTGCGTTTTCTGCAGCAAGATACCTTGCGCACTCTGGATACAAAACTGACCCACGCAAATCAATTTTTGAGTATAACCGAGCTGATTGGTATGTCGATAAGGTCTTAACTAAGGCAGAAGAAATAAGAGTACAAGCAACTTACGAGCCAGATTCAGGGATGCCTCCTATTACGCCTGGTCATTATATGGCTCCTACTACAGGTCCGATAACTTCTGGCTATGGCGAAAGATGGGGGACAAACCATAATGGGATAGATATTGGTAGAAAAATAAATGGGAAAGATAGAAGTAATGTGCCTGTAGTATCAATTGGAGATGGGACAGTAATAAGCTCTTACTATTCCAATTCTTATGGAAACTGTATAATAGTTAGACATAATTTTGATGGAGTACAATATGAATCGCTATATGCCCATCTAGAAAATAGAGCTGTAACTCAGGGACAGACAGTTAAGAAAGGGGCATTCCTCGGATATATGGGAAATACAGGGTTTTCTACGGGCCCGCATCTACATTTTGAACTTCACCAACCCGCTTGGAATGGAAATAAGACAGGGGCATTTAATCCTTTATCAAATAATAAAGGGATAATCATTAGTATCCCTGGGTCGTAGAAGGGAGTGTGTATATGAATCTAAAACAACTTTTTCTAATATGTTTTTTATGTATAGTTTTCCTAGCTGTTGTAGGGGGATATACTTATAAATATTTTAATCCAGAAGAAGTAAAATATAAAGAAATTAGTAGTGACGAAGCAGTCGATACTATTAACAATCTACGTAATCAAATAGAAAAGGTAGAGGTAGCTTCAATGTCCTGGATAAGTGGTGTCGACGATAATTCCGACATAGGATACTTAACAGAAGTAGATGAAGAAATTTTAGCTGCTAATGCCAATCCAGAAGAAGCAATTAAATATTTATTGGGCAGTCTTCAAATGGAAGATCCGGATGCATTTTCTCAAGCGTTTGAACCATCTATTTTTTCTAATGCAATATTTGAACACCCAAACGATGATAAGTACGAAGCTTTGCTGGAAATTATGAATGATTTATCTAGGGGCAATACTCTTGTATCTGGTGAGATACTTACAAAGGACTACTCTTTTAGTGTAAAGAACTTTGATAATACGACAGTAATATTAGAATATAAAGATGGAAATAAAGTAAACATAGAAATCTCTTTAGCATTTCAAACGTATAATCATGGTCAGAATGCAAAGGGAATTGTCTTTATTTCAACATCTCCAAACGAAATTATAAGACAGATAAAAGATCAAGTATAAAGAAAAGAAAGAGCCATACATTAATTATGGCTCTTTCCTGTTAAGTTTATAAACTCATCAAACGTAAGGTGTTTTCTTATAGTTTTGTATGAGGGCAGCGAATTCTTCTTAGCATATTCATTCCAATTAAGTTGGTTTAGATAACTATTAGGGTGCTCTTTTAATAGACTTATTATTTCATCTTTCTGATATGACTTAGGCGCAGGTCTAGGAGTAGTTTTAACCCCAATTGTTTCTTGCGCTAGTTTCCAACTACTAAAATGATTAATAATTGTCCTACTAGAAGGCAAATCTTCTTTCAAAGCATATTCATCCCACTCTAGAGCAGTTGTTAGATAATTGCTATGCTCGTGCAGTAGCCTTTTCATTTCGTCTTCATTTAGAGTTACTCTTCTTCTAGTACTTACCCCCAGTAGTTCTTTTACTTTACGCCAGCTCCCTACACTTTTTATTAAATAGTAAGAGGATGGCAGGCCATGTATTTTTGCATACTGATCCCATTCACTTCTACTGGTTAGCTTATCTTGATGTTGTTTTAATTTATGAAGGTAGTTTAAGTCCAATGCTTTTTAACTCCTTATTCAAATCATTATAGATTAAGCTCGCCATTTCATGATTATGAGCTCTATATAGCCTAATTACTTCTAAGGGTTCTTTCTCAAAAATCGCCATTTCTTTCTTACCAGATATATGATCAATTAAATCATTATATTCTTTTAAATAGACTAAAGAGTGGTGTACTAAATGATGTTTTAAATGTATATTGTTAGAAATCCCGCTAAAAAACTTTTCAAGTTCAGGTTCTTTACTTAAGTCCTTTTCCACAATTAGGGTTAATTTATTGCTATATATCGTATCGGGATATTCTTTCAGGATTAATAAACTGTCTTCTCCTGGAGATTGAAAAACTACTTCATATCCAGTAAAACCATATACATCTTTATAACCTTCTGCACTCCATTCTGGCTTGTAATAAGTTTGCTCACTAGTGGCGTTAGTTTGCCAACCGTATAGCTTACAGCAGGAGGATTCTTTAAAATAAAGAGGTGAAGGTAATAATATATACATTTTATTTTCTTCTGCTGAATGCCCCATGAGAAACGATTTATCACCGACAATAAACAGTCTGTTTAAGTAATCTTTCGCTTCTTCAACAGATAAAATACGTTGGATGTTTTTTTGAAGGTACGCTCTTTTTTGGTCACTGCTGTATAAATTTTTTTCTTTAGCTGCTCTGCGTTCAGTTGCTCTTTCTCTTATGAACTTTCTGGGTGACTTTATAAATAAGAATAAGACTATCAGTATATAAAGAGGCAACCCTAGAACAGTTAAAACAATTTTTTTAATCAAATTATCATCATTTTCACCTGTAATATAATTGCTAATTAAGATCAAACCTAGCAAGATTACCATACCTACGACAAAGATTATGAATAGACAAACGACTAAATAGAAAAAACCTGCTAAAATCAGTAGAGGAGTTAATTCAGCATTAACTAATCCTAAGCTATCTAAAAATTTAACTATACCCAACATATCAAGTACAGCATATATTTTATCCCAAAACATTACTGATAATATTACTGCTACAACACCCATAAGACCCGCTAAGCCTGCAGCTCTTCCGCGGTCATAGTTAAGCTTTGCATCCCAGAACCATAATAAATCTCTTAACATGCAATTCACCTCGACTTTTAAATAATTCATAATGTATTACTTTTCTCCATTATATTCTAATATTTTCTAACGGTCAATTGTTTTTAAGGGAATGTTTCATTATAATAATAGGGAACTATCAATCTAAAAATATACTAGTTATGGGAGTCCCCCAGAATTTATTAAAGTCGCTATGGCTTTGATTTTTCTGAGGGACTTTTTGTGTTAGGAGGAATTTTTCTGGAGAAGCTACACATCAAATTTTCTATGTTACTTTCTTTTTCTATAATTGTGACTGCCTCTATTGGACTTGTATTTCAAAATTTAATCCTAGTTAATGTAGGTTATGATAAGGGAACTCTAACTCTCATAATAGGCATTAGTATTTTAAGTGTAAGTTCCATTATATTAATCAATAATTTTATTATAAAGGGAATATCATGGCGGATTGCGGAATTGGTCAACCATATTAATAATATTAAGAAAGGAGATTTCGGGACAACAACTCCCATTAAACAAAATGATGAAATAGGAGACCTGCATAAGAGTATCAATGAGTTGTCTATATCGTTATTAGAATTAAAGGAAAAGGAAAAGGAATTAAACTTTCACCGTTCTTATGACCCCGTTACAGGAATGCCAAATAGGTCGCACCTTTATGAAAAGTTAATGCATTTAAAAGCAGAAAATAAGGCAAATTTTATTATCATGTTAGATATACATGGCTTTAAAATTCTAAACGATATATACGGAGAGAAGGCAGGGGACGAAATACTAACTATAGTTGGTAGAAAAATAGAGAAGATCTCTGCTCCTCATTTTGTAGCTAGGGTAAGTAGTGATGAATTTTCTGTTGTAACTAAAAACATAAAGAAAGAACAGGAAATACACACACTTGTCCGTAAGATAAAGGATTCACTTGCCAAACCTATCTATGTAAAAGGAGAAGAAATGAGAATAGATATGGCTGTAGGTGTTAGTAAATGCTTGGAAGAAGATTTTGAAGGGAGTCTTACTCAGGCTACTCTTGCTATGATTGAAGCTAAAAAGAAGGGGAGAGGGCAAGTGGAGTTTTATCGCCATTCCATGACAGAAGCACAATCCGAACAAATGAAAGTAGAAAAACGGCTTTTCCATGCAGTTAATAACCAAGAGATTTACCTTGAGTATCAACCTAAAGTGTCATTAATTAGCGGACAGGTAATAGGAGTGGAAGCATTAGCAAGATGGAATGATCCATTCCTCGGAAAAGTCCCACCCAACCGGTTTATTCCTATTGCTGAGGAGACTGGTATGATTACTGCCCTCTCTAAACATTTGCTGTTAGAAGCATGTTTTCAAGCAAAGTCTTGGAATGAAAAAGGTAAATTCATTCCGATTTCTGTTAACTTATCTCCTGTCCTCTTTAACTTGTATCCGAGAATGGATATGTTCATCGAAGAGGTGTTAACGGAAACGCAATTGAACCCTGGGTTATTAGAAATTGAGATTACGGAAGGGGTATTATTAACAAGGAACAGCGTGGATATCCTGCAAAAGATATGTAATTTAGGAGTGACAATATCTGTGGACGATTTCGGGACCGGGTACTCATCGCTAGGTTACTTAAAAGATTTCCCTATCCATACTTTAAAGATAGATAAATCTTTTGTTCAAATGATAAAGGAGGACCGGTCAGACCGAGAATTAGCAGAGTCCATATTATTCCTTGGCAAAAGCTTAGGGCTCCAGGTGGTAGCAGAGGGGGTAGAAACTAAGGAACAGCTCCAATTTCTTATAGATAGTGGTTGCGATGCTGTCCAAGGTTATTATGTAAGTAGACCATTAGTTATTGGAGATTTCCTGAAATTTCTTGAAGCGGATTATAGAGTATCTGTATAAGATGTACGGAAAATTATTCTTTGCTAAAACGACTCAACAGGGGTCAAAACTTGACCCCTGTTGAGTCGTTTTTAGTTCCAAGAATGAAAGGAAGGAATCCTTAACATATTATTTTTTGTGAGGTTTCTATATTTAACTCTACATGGTACCGGTTCTATATAAATATATTTATGATCTTCGTTTCTAACCCTTTTGACAGAGTGCAGCACTTGTTTCTCTTTAGGAGGAACAAACTCCATAATGCCTGCAGGTCGTCCATCTTTAAATGCTAGTAACCAGCCAAATTTATCTTTCCTCAAACCAACGATATCAACAAGATCATACTGATAATTAATTACCTTAATCCAGTGCTTTGACCTTTTATGCTCGTAAGGAGAGTTTTTATCTTTAAGCACAATCCCTTCTAAGCCTTGTTCTTGTGTGAGCTTGAAATACTCTATTCCGTGGCCATACAGCCACTTACTTACTACAATATACTCGTGCTCAATAGCAAGTAAATTTAATAGCTCCTTACGCTCCCACAATGGCTTCTGAGCAACCTTTTCATAATTTAGGTAGATTATATCGAAAATGCAAAACTGATAAAAATGAGTGCTTTTTGAAGACCTGAAAACCTCCATAGTTGCTTCAAAGTCTGGTGCTCCATTTTTTCCTGGTACAATAAATTCTCCATCAAGAATAGTACCATCTGGAATATCTATATTTGTTAGGTTCTTGAATAAAGAAGTAACCTCGTTGCCGTGCCTAGTATATAACTTAACTTTATGTTCAAACTTGGATAATAATAGCCTAAATCCATCTAGCTTTAGCTCGGTGATGAAATTAGCGTCGGTGAATGGTTCATTGCTCTTATCGAGTAGCATAGGCTGAATAAACATTATTTCTCACACTCCTAGTGATAATTGTATCAATAATTACCTTGTATTTAATTAGGAGGTCGTTTCCAACTGCTATTTACAAACAAGAACACTTGTTCTATTATAAAGGGTATAAATTGAAGTTGAGAGGGATATTATGAGTAATATTCTACCTAGTGAAGACATTAATATAGCGGATCAGTACATTATTTTAAATCTTCTTATTGATACGTTAGAGAGAGAATTAAAGTCAATTGAGGCTTCTACTATCCGATTACAAAAACCTTATCTAGAGTTAACTGAGAACATCTTAAGTCAGGGGAGAAAGGAACTGATTGCAACTAAGCAGCTTATGCGGAAAAAAGGAATAAGAGTATTTGATAAGACTATACGAAATGAAGATTTTTGGGATTATAAATATTTGATTCGAGGATATGAAGGGAATTTTAATTATTTGAAATATGCTCTTAAAATGAAGATGGAAAAAAGGCTATTGGAGTACTTTTATCCGGCTATGAGTAAATAGTTTCTATTTTACAAACAAGCGTTCTTTTAAGGGCAAAAGTGGTATAATAAAGTAGACAGTTTAATACGGGTGGAGCGGCTAAATCCCTGTGGAGAACGGGGGTGAAGCCATGAGCGAACTACAAATCTTTCTAATGTCTGGAGTATTCCTTCTAGCTTTTTTAAACTTTGTGGTCGTACTAATAAAAATGAACCAAAAAAAATAATCCACCCGTCAAACGCTGGCAAGTGAAGGCCGGGTGGATTCGTTTCGTTCGCCCACAGTAGCTGAGCCACTGCAGAATTATTCTGTCACGAGTCAAAGTGTTGGTAGCACTTTGGCTCCTTTTTTATTATATGCTTCTAATGTAAATTATATCACAATCCATATAACTGTAAACTTATTTCATAAGGTAACATAGTAGAAGTCTAATTTCTTTTTAAAAACATAGTAAGAAAAGGAGTGTTTCTCAAGAGAAACACTCCTTTTTAGATAATTTTTTAATCAGTCTCTAATCTTTAGATATAACCTTTTTCTTTAAGGCTTACAAATCTACCGGACCCACCAATAACCAGGTGATCTAAGATTTCTATACCAACTAACTTCCCCGCTTCAACAAGCCTCTTTGTTACGTCAACGTCTTCTCTTGAAGGGCTAGGGTCGTTGCTAGGATGGTTATGAGCCGCGATAAAACTAGCTGCATTAACTCTTACTCCTTCACGTAGGACATCCCTTGGGTGGACTATACTGGCGTTTAATGTACCCTTAAAGATATTCTTTCTAGAAATAACTTGATTCTTTGAATTTAGATAGATAATATCAAAAAATTCTTGATTACGATACTCCATATCTGAAAAATATTGTGCTGCATCTTCTGGAGAACGAACTGTGAATCGTTCTTCTTTTTGGTATTTTCTAATATAGTTAGCAAGGCCAAATGCTGCTAAAATTCTACTAGCTCCTATTTCTCCAATAGATTGATACTCCAGTAAATCGGCTTTTGATAATAAACCCAATCCGTTAACTCCTAAGCTTGCTAATTGTCCTGTTACAGAAGGATCAGCCTTTGGTCCAATTAGTATAGCTAACATATTCTGCAAACTTGTACAATCTTCTCCGTAAAAGGCCATTTCTTCTTTTGCTACAGTAAAATGATTTTTCATAATACACACTCTCCTAAAGGTTTTTTGTTTTTGAACACAAAAAAGCGCTCTTTAGAGACGATTCTTAGACAAAGAGAAAACTCTTTGATTAGAGATCGTTCCAAAGAACGCTTATGGTTTAGGGTTCAGCTGCTAATCATAAATGATTGCAAAAATAAAGAAAAAGGAAAACCGCTATGACTCAATTATAATATATTTTCATTAGTAACGACCACTTTATTTTTAGAATATTTCTTTTTTATCAGATTAAGCTTCATTGAGGATCTGTTTTATTTTTAGAGATATATTATTGGCCAGCTCTTTATTCCAATTTTTCTGATCATTTTTAGCATGATGAAGATGTTCTTCTATACTCACCGTGCTAAATGTAACAGGGAGGAAGAAGCAAGTATTATACATTGGGATGCTTATAAGCCATTTATATCCTTGTTGTGGTGATATTTCAGTAAGATTAATGAAGACTGATACAAGTGAAGACCCCTGGTTTGTTTCTAACTTGTATTCTATAGAGAAAACATTGTTGTTCTTTAAATTGTGTAATGTAGCATCTCTTACGTAATCTACTGGTAAATTACTCATTTCCCATACCACCTTTATTGTATTTTATATGCGTTTTCCACTAGACTTAAAGCTAAGAAGGTTCACCGTGAGAACTGAAATTAAGACGAAGACGTAAAAATATAATAGGTCAAAATTAGGTAGAGTAACATGTTTCTCAATCCATGCAGCTGTTTTCTCCGCGTTAAATGAAATATAAGTCACTGATACTAAGAAGACTGTATTAAATAAGAATCTTCCAGGACTTAGTTTTGGGATAATCATGTAAAACAATCCATTTAGGGTTAATGAAATACCTCCAACGATTAGCACAAGAATTTTTAGCGTTTCAATTGTCAAAATTTTAATCCTCCTAGATATTTTTTTCCATCTTCCAAAACTTCAGCGATGTTTTTAATTTTGAAACTAGAAATTAGCACTCTCTAATACTTAAGCCTTTTTCGTCTTCTATCCATAGCTTCAGATGCGAGTTCTGCCTTTTCTTGACTAGAATGAACGTAAAGAAGGGCGGTGCTTTCTGAAGTATGTCCGAGCTGTTCCATTACATAGGATATATCCTTAGTTTCATCCATTAACTTTGTTGCATATGTGTGCCGGAGCTTATGAGGAGACATCCGTTTACTTCCCTTATTAAAGGCTTTGGTGTATTTTGTTACAAGGTCTTGTATAGCCCTAACAGAGAGAGGGGAAGGCTCCCTATTATACCGAGAGAGAAAAAGATATTCATGATCTGCAGCACTTCCTCCGTATCTTTCATTTCTAACTGATAAGTAACTAACTATGTCTTCCATAACAGAAAGGGAGGCCTTAACAATATCTTTTTTATTGCCTTTCCTTAAAACTGAGATAGTACTTTTCTCAAAATTCAAGTCGCGTATTCTTATCTCTGCTAGTTCATTTACTCTAATTCCAGTTCCTAAAAAAATTGAAAGGATTGCAAAGTCTCTCTCTATATCGCGCATAAAGTAGCTAAGTTGACGAGAAGAGAGAGTATATTGATATTCTTTTTTTATAAAATACAAGAAATCAATATCGGTATCCTCATGAAAAATTACATCTGCAAGCTTTGTACTTCTAGCGCTTAAAGACTCTTTTGGCTTTATTACAGGTACTTTCTGCATAACATTTCGGTAAAATAACGGTTCACCTTTTTCATTTTCATATTCTATCGTTAGGTACTTGAACAGCGATCTTAAGGCCGATTTTTTTCGGTTGATACTTGTTTTTTCACGTTTCTTTTTTTCATCTTTAGCAATCTCTAAATTTTCATTAGAAAGTTCTCTGAAATACCTATTAACAGCTTCAACAGGGAGGCTTTCCAGTACTGATTCAGGAAACTGACTAACTGGAGCGGTGGTAAACCCATTATCAACTAACCATTCTAGAAAATGCTTATAATCATTTAGGTAGACGAGAAGGGTGGAAGGAGAACGCTCATAATTCTCCATATGATAAACGTAATCAACGATATAATTCGGCAACTCTTTTAATAAAAGGTTGTATTTTTTCTCATGAGATAAATGTTGTCTTGAAGAAGCCAAATTATCACTCCTTTGTAGATTTTTGTCGAATTTCGTGTATAATTCAATTTTTACGTAGAATTGTAGATTTGTAGTTTCAGAAACTAGCTTAAGCTGTACTCATACAACATGATTTATACTTTTTTCCTGAACCACAAGGACATTTGTCGTTTCTTTTTATGTTTTTTTCTATAATAAAGTCATCTTTGTTCAAATTGATATTGCTAAAAGGCAAGTATTTTGCAAAATACTCTGAAGGTTTTCCGAATAAGAACTCTTTTACGTTTTTTATGAATAGAGATTTAGGTGAGTATTCCTCTAGTGAAGAAACATATACATTTTGTTTACCTTCCTCAAATTCTTTGGTTTGAAGCCAAGTCATTGCAATTATGCTCCTTATATTCGGAGGGAAATCACTCCAGTGAGTATCCATCTTCACTTTCATAATGTCACTTACAAATTTATCACCTAATTCGCCTTGAGGTATTGAAAAGTTACCACTTTCAATAAGCTTTTTAAGGTGATCCCTAGCCTCTTTCCATTCTGAGTTATTAAAGAGAACCATATTAATCTCGGGAATAGTTTCATTGACTATTTGAATTCCTTCTCTCATATTAATATTTTCAGAAGGGGACTTTTCAAATTCCATAGACAATATTAATAAATAAATAATAACTTCAATAGGTATTGATTTTCCTATTATTAAATCATTAATCTCTAATATAGTGATTAAGCCTTTCTTATCTATATTTATTATTACAGCGTACAATTCTCTAGGTTTTTTATCTTCATGTTTATCTGCATCTCCTGACAAACCTGAGTAATTTCCTGGCTTTCCTTTACCAAGATCTAATCCGGCATGCATAGCGTTTGTAAGAGCTTTTACTAAAGGGTGTGGTTGGTATGAAGAATTCCTTTTAATTTTCCTAAGTGAATAATTAAGATAGGCTTGTAAACTATATTTAAACTCTGTCCAGGCTAAGACTTTTTTGTTATTTTCGTTCAAATTACCTCACTCCTTTAGCATTAATTAAAAGACCCATAATACTTACCTTTTCATTCACAATCTCTTTTTTCATATTTCTAGTGGTTTTAAAGTAATCAACAGCCCCAAATACTGAACTAGTTAGTCCAATTATACCCGCAGGATTTACCCCAAATGTTACTAAACTAACACCAAGGCCACCCAAAACAAAAGATGTATCAATTGCATATTTTTTCTTTAAAGCTGATTCCAAGCCACTAATTCTATTTTCATGTTCTCTTACTGCTGTCTCAATATTTTTTATAACCTGACTAGAAGTTTCTACTGAATCAGTACCAGAAACGGTTTCATAAATGGAAGATCTTAATATACTTCTGATTTGATTTATTTGTGTTTCATTTCTTGCAGCTTTCAATAAATTCAAATCAATTTCACCAATCCATTTTAACTCTTCAAAATGCAGTGTATTGATTATAGTGCCATCTATTTTAGGGCGGTGGGTCCAGTTGTATAAATCCCATAGTTCTTGCTTATCAAAAACTAATTGCGAATCATAGAATCCGGCTTGGGCTAATTCTTTAGCTATGAGTGAGAACTGACCTAATGTATTAAAGAAGAAAGCATTTCCTATAGACACATCGCCTAATTTTGAATTTGTTAGAGAACTATGAACATCAGTAAAGTATTTTTTGGGATCTCTAAGAAAGAGGAGGTTCATTCTATCAACCTTACTTAATAGATCGTCTACGGTGGTGATCTTTCTAAGATAAAATAATGCTTCCTCAGTATCTCGGTGGTTCGTTGCAAACAATTCATTTATATAGTTAAGGCCTTCGGTATCTATATGGTGTTGAACTTTAAGATTGACATCTTCACTCAATAGAGGAGGTATAACTATCAACATCGGAATGTTTCCATCTCCAAAAAAAAGGGCCTTCATATCGTACATGTTAAATATATGTTTTATTGTATTATGTAAAAACTGTTCTTCTTTTTGTATATCCTTAGTTTTTATTAAGAAATATAAGGGGTCTTCAATTAGTATAGAATCAGTGTACAATGCATTCCTTTTAATAAAATTTGTACCTTCTAGAGGGCTTAGATTACCACAAAAATTGGCACTGAAGCTATTAAGATTTCTTATGGCATTGTTTAAATCTGCTCCATTTTTATTCCAAAATTCCTCAATATCTGTTGTCAAATCAGAAAGTGAAACATAAATTAATTTCGAAGCCCTTGTTAAGGTTAATATCAATTCTGTATGTGAATATTTATCAATGCCGGTTTTGTAAATTCCAGAAAAATATCCATCAAGTAAATCAAAATAACTACGATTAATCCGTTCTACAACCTTTATACTGAAATGTCTAATCTTAAACACCGCCTATAAGAAAATAAGAGTATATTTAGAAAATATTGTAATAACCACAATTATAGCAGACCATTAACCTTATAGTCTATTACTATTCGTAAAATTTATATTATACACGAAGTTTAACGAAGAATAGATACAACCCTCTCACTTTGACGAGTGTATGACTGACGAGCGACACAAAAGTCCTTATTATTTAGGAGTTTTGTGTCACTAGTTTATTCAATTAAAGCGCCCGTTTCTTGAATAAACAATAACTTATATTAGCCGTATAATGGATAGTCGAAAGGAGTGCCTAATGGTTATGGGAATTAATTGGACAATTGTTTTTCCATTATAGAAGCTTTTGGTGCTGCTTCAACAGCACCAGCAATATCGAACTTATTAACGAAGAAAAAAGCCTTGAACGACTGTCTTTACTAATTATATTCCCCGTTAATATTTAGTGTCATTTAGCATTTACTTTCAGAAGGTTATGACAGTAATAAAAGAGGATTTAACTATAATCTGGATTATAGAGATACTAATAAAATGTTCAAAAAGATAACTGAAAATATTGAGGAAAACTAATGTATTGCAATCTCTGATGTAATCTTAAAAATCAACAGTTCACCTTAAATTACACACTTTCTAAATACTTTAGATAGCTATAAAAATCTTAACGATAAGGCTTCGCAACAATGGATTTTCTAAAGTTGCGCTTGCTAGGAAATTAAAGAGTTCAAGAAATAGAGTTATAGAGTATGGGAGAATTACACCAGAATGAATTTCACCTACTTGCACTCTCTTTACGAAACCAAAGTAAAAAGCTCGGTAGCTTTCATGGGCAGATTCATAATGTTCAAAATTACATACAGCTCCTAAAACATTACGAGGATCAATAGCTAAATATGCCACCGTACTTAATAGTTATGCTTATTTCGGCTATCTTGTGTTGATACTACCCCTACTGTAATTTACGTATTATTATTCTGTGTAATATAGATAATACCACTTATTTAAATACTTAATTTGTTAACCTAAAAGTTCCGATACTTCCCGCTATATAATTTTTAAATTCATTTTTATAATATAAATCTAATGCTTTAGTATTCTTTTCATAAACATACAATTCTAGTGTTTTGTATCTATTTTCATGTAAAGAATTAGAACTGTGTTCTAGTACTTTTCTCCCTAACCCTATCCTTTGATATTCTGGATGTACCATTAAGTGTAATAAAAACGGCCTACCATCTCTTAATGTTATTATTGAAGCTGCAATAATTTTATCTTTTTTTTGATCAAGTATAACAAATGATGAATCTTGTAATAAGTGACCTTGCTTATTAGAAAAAATACTGTCAATTTGCTTTGTTACTTTTTTCATATCAAAGCTTTTATTTTTTTCTAGGTCATAGGAATCTTTCATCAGGATTGACAGCTTTTCCTTTAAAGAATTATTTAGTTTTAAAAACTCTTCGCTTTTTCTTATCTTTTTACAATTTAACGCTTTACATAAATAAAAACTATTATAAAAATACTTTACTTTTTTGTATTTTTTTAACAACTCCACATTCTCTACGCTCAATAAGTATATTGCCGAAAAATCCGTACTATTATTTACTGCATATTTGTAGATGCTATCTATTGCTAGTTCATTGTGTTCACGTGAAATTATATTTATATCTTCAATCCATAGTTCCGTTCTATCTCTAACTACAGTGGAAAAAAAGCCTATTAATTTGTTATCTAATAATTGTATATAGAATTTTTTATTTCCAGTATAGTGCTTTAAGTATTCCTGACCTAAAAAGCATGATAATGTCGATGTATCTTTTAAATGGTTTATCGTTATCATTACTGTATCACCCATTTTAAAAATTTGAATTTATAACTTTTTTGTTTGTTATTTCTAAACTTGAAAAAGGTTTATGTAATAAAACAACAATTGTTGAAATCGTTCCTAATATTGAAAATAATATTAGGGTATTCTGGATCCCTATATAGGTTGTTATTATTCCACCTAAAACAAAACTAATTAAAGAAATAACTGAAGTAATGGCCATGGTTACAGATCTGATTCTACCCATATTATTAATTTCAACATTACGCTGAATTAAGGTTGTAAAAGGTATATTAAAAACTGTTACTGCTATACCTATGAATAATAAGCAAATTAATGAGACGACTAGACCACTACTTAATCCAAAGACAAGCATTACAATTCCTTGAAAAAGACATGATAGTATATAAATAAGGCTTAATCGATTAATATTAAATTTTGCTAAAAATAAACTTGATAGTAGTCCTCCAATTAGCAGGGCATTTTCTAACATTGTAAATGTTAATGAATCACCATTAAGTATATTAATAGCATAAGGAGCTAATATAAATGTTATAGGTGCAATAGAAATATTAGCTGATATTGCCATTGCAATTAGACCCAAAAGCCATTTATTTTCTTTTATATATACTAAACCCTCTTTCCATTCTACAATATATTTTTTAACCACCCTGTTTTCGGTCTGTTGATTTCCCTTTAACTTAACGGCCTTAAATAACAACACTCCAATTAAATAACAAATCGCTTGCAGAAAGAATAAACCTTTTAAACTTATAAAACTAATTAGAAATCCCCCTATAACCATACCCAAAAACATACTAAAGTTATTCATAAAGTTTAATAACGAATTCGCTTGAGTTAGGTTTTTATCCTCTACAATTTGAGGGATAATTTTTGTTGAAGATACATTAGATAAACTTTCGGGTAGAATTTGTAGTACTATTACTAAAAAAACAAATATGGTAGGTAATTCAAAAAAGCTAAATAGCAACCCTACAAAAAGTAATAAAATGAACCTGAATACCATTGTATTAATAATTATTTTATCTGAACGATACCTATCAGCAAACGGACCTAAAAAAGTAAAACTAATAAATCTGGTTAAAAAAAATGTGAAAGTTAAGAGAGAAACAACAAACTCTGAATATGACAAAGATATCACCCAATAAATTCCTATATATGAAATCGAAGAACCTATTATTGATATAAATCGAGTTATTGCAAACATAAAAAAGTTTAAGTTGTACAAATCTTCAACTCCCTCCACTCCTGGAAAGTAAATATGCTACCAAAGCAGTATAGACCCCAACCTCCCCCGTTGAATAGCTAAGGATAGATTCATTAGCCTCATTAAAAAATGAAAAATATCCATTTGGGTTTTTGGTTTTCCTAAGAAGTATATTTTGTAATAAAAGTTGCTTTTCTTTTGTTAAATTTTTTTCAAGAATCTCTTCAATTTTTAATATCACTTCTAATGCAGAACTAACACCATGACAGTGTATTAAAGGCGAGTTTATTTCTTGTGACAATGTATATGAAATTTTCAATAAAATATTTTTCAGCTCTTGAGAAGGACATATTTTATAAAAGTTAATTAAAAATAAAGAGATACCACATGTACCATGACACCAATAATAAACCTTCTCCTTACCATCAATAGTCTTTGGCCAATATATGTGAGTATCATTTTCAATTCTCGTATTCATTAGAGTCATATAGATTATTTCAATAGTCTCTATTATAGATTTATCTTTCGATATTAAATAAATATCTATTAAAAAACTTCCTATTCCTGCTATTCCATGAGCAAAACCTAAATATTGATTTTTATCAATACATTCCCACGATATACTTTGGTCACTTAGATTAGCTTTTTCTATTATTAAATGTGCAATGTAGATACTTTTCTCCATATAAATAATTTCACCCGTCTTGCGATATAGAGAATTATTAACACTCCCAATTCCCGCCAAGCCGTCTGTATAATCACAATTGTAAATTCCCTCTAAGTTAATACTATTCATTATTTCTTTTGCATTCTCAATATAGGTCGGATTTTCCTCAATTTCAGATACTTTTAAGAATACCGATGCTATACCACTGGTACCATAGTATAAGCCTGGTTGAAAAAGATCTCCCCAATGGCTATATTCTTGATATAACCAAGTACATACTTTTAATATATTCTCCTTATGTATATCATTTTTTTTATATTTATAAGCATCTATCAATAAATATATTACTCCCGCTACGCCTTCAGCAAAAGTTAGTTGTGGAATTTCAACATTAGCCAATTCAGGCCAACACCATAAGCTTCTATTAACATCCAACTTCTCGTGTAGTTTTAAGACATATCCATCTATCAATTCATCTATTTCGTAAAACAATTCACTATTATTTAAACCACCTATAAGCTGTAAATGTTTATCATTATTAAAATTTAACCCATTAGATTCAAGTAAAACATTTAATTTCTGAAGTTCGATATTGTTTTTTAAGTAAGAACTAATAATTTTATCGACATTTTCTCTAATAATTAAGTCAAGATCTATCGAAGTGATCAATTTAAATGCAAAACTTTTTACAGCTTTATTTTGCAATAAAAATGCCTTATGAGCATCATATTTCAAATCGTAAAATGAAATATCAAAATAAGTAATTTGATAATGTTTATTTATCCAAATGCTATTGTCTTTTAATTTTTCAATATAAAACCCATTTTCATTAATTACTTTTAATATACCAATAAATTGTTGTATTAAAGAGATTACTTCAATACTTGAAAAGTTCTTTCCATTTTTTTTTCTTACTCTTTCTAAATTAACTAATGGAAATTCATCTCCTCCACTTCGAATGGTATAAAAAGCTAGATTGGTACATTTTCTATCTACCGAAGGAAACAATTCACTTTCTATTAATTTATATTTTTCCAATAAATGTTTTGTTAAATGTAGTTTTTTATAAAGTATTTGCTCATGTATAAAACTCCTTTCACCATTTGGGTGCTTGTTAATAAACACTTTTTTATCTGGTTGCTGGTATACAATCGTTGCACCAGTTAATAATAAATCTGTTTTTTTGTAGGTTCCTTCATATGGACTAGGAATCCAATCGGGAATAATACCATTAATATTATAGTCATCTAATATCAAATTATTATTTGAATTTACTATTGCCGGTTGGGGTGATCCTAACAATCCTTGAATATAGATATTATTAATAGAACCATATCGAAAATATATACTAGAGCTTTCCTTAAATGAATATGCATTTCTTATTAAGACACCACTAAGATCTTTAGTTTTTTCTTTGAGTAATTCACAAGATTCCATAAAATTATCAACTCTATTAATTTTAAGTGTGATAATTACTCCAAAGTTTTTATTGGTTATAGATTCACTGTATATTTTTTCTGGATTAGTATTTACTAAAAAATCATTACCCAGATCAATTAAATCATTCCACACCTCTTTAATTAATTCCTCAGCAGCCTCTCTCTTACTAGTTAAGTATATTTTCCAACCTTCATTGTTTTTCAAACTAGTTTTATTATTCTCAATTAGTAAGTAATCAGCAGTTGAGACTAATTTTAATTGTTTAATATTTTTTGAAAGGCTAAAAATTAATTGTTTCATCAATATCTCCTTAAAGAAAGGTTTTATTATTGACTGAAGGTAATATCATGCTCTATTAAAATTTCCGATACGTAACTATTTTCATTACCATCAAATATAATTAAATCATCTTCAGACGGTAGCATTTCTGTAATCTCTAACCCTAACTCACAATTTTCTAATATTTTTGAAAAAAGTTTAATTGAAATAGAATTAGTAATATCAACATATTGCGGTTTCTTTAAATCTTTTCTTTTCAAGTAATCATCCACATCTTTGTATTCACAGATAATTCTAATAAAAAAGGTTTGAGGTAAATTATTTACTTCAAAAAAATCCATTAATTCCATTTGATATTCAAAGAATGAGAGCCCATTTCTTTTACGGGGAATATAATTCTTATTAATTTTCCAAGTTCGTCTTTTTAATATTAATTCGCCTAATTTCACTCGTGGGTAATACTTTAAATCTTTTATCTTATTAAAATCTTCGCTCTCTGAAAAAATAGGAAGACCTAATGGCGAGGATTGATTGAACGTAAGTAAAAAATTATAAAATAGCGGTTTTAGATTATCTACTAAAAAACCAAAATTTAATAATTTCACCTCGACATTTTTAACATTATCAAATAAAACCAATCGTTTCTGAATACTGTCATATTTTATAAACAAATCTTTAATCTTTAACTTATTAGTATCTTCTTTTCTACCTTTTACATTTCCATATTCTATTTCATATTTGCACAAATCTGGGTGTAGATTGGCATTAAATCCAAATACAGATACTAGTTCGGTATAATTATCCTTTTTTAAATCATTTTTAACTTTTTGGTATAACATTTCAATCGAGGATTCTTCTAGGTTTAAAAATCTTGAATAATAGTGCCCACATCCATCAACAATACCATTAAGTACCCCCATTAATTGTTGTTCAGGCTTCTTAGACTTGAAAATTTGCAAGAAAAATCCTCTAGAATCTTTTTCTACGTTTAACAATTTCTCAGATTCTAATGATAAATTAAACATTTTTTCAAAATCTAATTCAACTTCTGTTGCAGAATCATCATATATACTATTAATATAATTATCAAAATAGTTTCTTATCTCTTCTGCTTTTTTGATTTCTGGTAAGTTAAACGGATTATTACTTAAATTTTCCAAATATGAAGCATTAACCTTTAAGGCATTAAACTTCGTCATATCGTTCAAATACATTTGAAAGAAATCTAATACATTAATTTCAGTATTTTTTCCTAGTTTAGATATATAAAATTCCCTCATAGAAAATCTGGTTAGTAACCTTTGATCAAATGCCCATGATATTTTATGTATAATATTTAGAGATTCCTGTAAAGATTTAATTTCTCCATTATTAATGTTAAGATTCGAACCATCAGTAATTAATGCAGCGTCTTCATATAAAATATTCTTATAATCAAAATTTATTTCATATTGTAAGAATAACTTTTTCAAGCTGTTTTTAACGCAATTATGAATTTCTGATTTTTTAGTAAAACTTTCTATTTCCAAATTATTCAAAAGGGATATTTTGTTTTTAATACTTCTAAATGTATTAACTATATTTACAACCTCTGATTCGCTAAACTTACTAAAGTAAGCTATTAACTTTCCTAAAATATCTGTTTCTTGTTCTGCTATTGGTAAATAAATGTTAATAATATTTTGCTTATACAATTTAATTATAAATTCATTGGCGATTTCTGGTGGATAACCATTACTAGTAAGAAAATCACTTAAATCATTTACTGTTATTTGTTTTTCTCTTATAAACTTAACTATAGTATCCAATGTATTGTTGTTTTTAATTGTTATTATTGAATCCCTATATTGTAATATTACACCCTCTATTAATTTCTCTAGAGTGTTTTTTATATATATTGCTTTTTGTCCATTGCTGATAAATGAAGGATTGACTTCTAATAAAAAATACCTATTCAACTTAGTTGACTTTAACTTTTCAATAAAAAATAATATTACAGAGTAGTTAATATTCATGTTATTTACAGCTTTAGGTTTATTTATTATTAGTGAGGTTTTTTTATTATTAATCTCTAAAAGTGTAACTAATGTTAATGTAGAAAATGGGCTTGTTTTTGTAATAGCTCTTGATATAAATTTATAAAATGAAATTTCGGATTTTCTAAGTTTTTTATTATCGTGAGGGTTAGGATGTAGTATATATTTTCTAAGGTTTTCTGTTAAATTTGTAGAAGATGATACCATTCCATTTACTATTAATGGATTTGTTAATATTTCTTTAATATTATTATACGTCTTATTTTTTTCATCAAAGTATCTCTCCATATCTTTTAGAAGAATGTGTTTTTTATTTATGTACTCTAAATATTTTTGAATTTTATTTTTCAGTTCTACTTCTAGTACATCTAATTCATATTTATCTAGATTTTTTTCATTGAAGATATCTCTTTTTAAAGAAAGTAATACTGCACTATTGTTTTGGACTTCGCTAATTAAAGCGTACAAATCATCACAAATTACACTCTTTATCCTCTCTATATTTTCATTTAACTCAAAATACAACTCTAAGGTTCTTCTATGTTGAATGTCCATGACACTCTTTAGACTATTAAAAGAGACTGGAGCTAACCTGAGCATTGCGTAGTCCTTTAATTTACTTTTCATTTTAGACATTTAAAATTCACTCCCCATTTATCAAAATCTTGTAATAAACATTGGTTGTTCCTTGGAGCTTTTACCAATCTTATAATTAACAATAATATTATCCTTCTTCGTCTTTATCACTCTTTGAATTTCATCTGGGTTGTAATTTAAAAATGCACAACCTATTAGATTGTGTTTTAACACCAGCCTATATAAAATTTGAATTAGTACTCCTGAAAAATAATGCACTTGTCTATAAGCAATGGATCCATGTCGAATAATTAACTCTTCTAAATCACAAATAATAAATAAATCTATAAATGAATTATTCAACTTAATATTTTGTTGATATTGTTTCAAAAAATTATTTTTATCACATTTTAAAACATCTATAAATTCAAATAAATTGCTATTAATATGTGGCATATCTTCAATTTGAAATGGTACAATTTTTAGTTTAAGATTTATAATACTATTTATTACTGTTATAAATTTTAGTAATTCCTGGAAAAACCCCTTTAACTGGTCATATGTAGGATTAGTATTGAACTCAGTAATTTCAGAAGACCTCCTAATATTCACATGATTTATTTCTGGTAAGTAAACAGAAATATTTCTTTGTAAATCGGTGGAAGTAAAAGAAGAATTGTGTATTTTATTTATAAAATCACTTACTTTTCTTTCAAATAAACCATCATAATTTGAAAAAATATTCTCAACATCTTTTCCTGAGAAGTAATCCTGAATTCCTATTCTATTATTTCTATTATCTGTATCTTTAGAAATTGGATGTAAACCTATTAGTATATTTCCAATCTCACAAAAACTATTTATTCCAAACAATTCTGTTGTTTTTTCTGTATTAAACAAAGGGAATAATTCCATCTTTAAATTGTTTAAGGATGATTCTAATGCTAATTGCCCTATTAGAGCACCGGTATCAAGTAATTGTAGTTTATAGCTTAAATACTTGTATTTATTCCAGTTCTTTATATAGTTTGTGGTGATGAAAATAAATGACTCATTTGTGTTTCTTCCATCCGACTTTATACATTCCAATAGTTGGGAGAATAACCTCCCCTTTTTAACTAATACGTACTTATCAGTAATTGGATTATAGTGTAAAATAAAGTCATTATCTTCCTTTTTTAAGAATATATATATTTCATTAGGATATATTCCCCCTCCCGAAGGAACAGCTCTAAATAATTTGTTATAAGAGTCTTCTGAATAATTAACACTCCCTAAGATACCGTAACTATTTTTAATAACCGTATCTATTCCTGGAAAATCACCTTCAATATTTTCACTACTTATAATGTATTCAGGATTATATTTTTTGTTTTTTGGAGGGTTATTAACTGTGATTGAACTATCAAATCTTTTATTAACATCATTAACTAAATCTGCATATGTAAGTATGCACTCTACTTGTCTGTCAGTTTTAGACACTCTATCACCTTTTTATAATATTCTTTTATGAGAATGGGTGTACATTATTATAGAAAACAAAATTATTAAGATGTGTTCTTTTGTTAAATTTTTCAGGTATTCTGAAATTTTTCGAGCCAAATGTCATTGGTAAGAGTTCCGGTATCAATGTTTTTACACAAAATAAGTTTGCTAGTTCCAGCTCTTTACAAGTAATATCAATAAAGTACACATTAAGTTTAAAATGCTCAAATAGATTAAGAATCGATTCAAGGGCTTCATTAATTGAAGTATAATTTTTAGATGGCACATTTCTTATATCATACACTGGGAGGTTATTCTCGAAAATAAAATTAAAAGAAGAAAACATTTCAATGTTAGTATACAGAAGTGCATGATCTTTAATATCACTTACTTTTTCAGGATTTTCATATAACTCTTTTGCTCTTTTTCTATCAACATCCCAATTATTCACCCCATGATGTACGAATCCGGCCAATTCTTTTAATGCACTATTTAGAGCTTTTATTGGGTCAAAATGTGCTGCAGCAGCTGAAAACGATTTAGGTAAGGATTTATTACTTTTACTATCAGCTAATACCCAAATTGCAGTTATGCCAAATTCTGATGTAATATCTAACACATTTATATTATATCCGTAAGAAGCAATATCATTTATTCTGTTCCTTGCTTCTAAATCTCTAATAGATTTAATGTCAATTATTCCTTTTACTTTTTTTGTATACCAAGCTAACAAAAACGCATCTCTTTCAATTAACTCAAAAATAGCATAAGTAATGGCTTCTTCAAGACTACCTCCTACTGCACAACCATTTGATGAGTTGTATATAAATTTTTCTTCATTAATACTCGAATAATAAGCAAACTGCTCAGGAATATACACCTCTTTTTGTAAAGTCAAATCCATACCCTTAATCCACCTTATTGTTAATTCGTTACTAAATTTCACATAAGAAGATTCTATTACTTGATTGTCATTAAATAGAACGAACTCAGAGGGATCAATCGACTCACCATTTAAATCATTTCTATTTGATACCACTACTTCTTTTCCTCTATTTTTTCTTCCTGCAAATCTCTCTATACCTTCAAGTATTGAAACTAATCTACTTAACTTAAAAGCCGATTCTCTTCCACAGCCTATATCTTGCTCATTTGAAAATTCTAAAGGCAACCTGGCTATAGTCGCAGCGCTACCTTCACAATAATAGTCATTAACGTCATCAATTATTCCGTAATTGTCATCAACGAATAATTCCTCAAGATCCTGTTGTTTAGGACTAATATTATATGTCCTTAATAAAGAATTAGTATTAAGTGAGTAGTTTATTTTCGGAAGGTTTAAGAAACACATTTTACAGATTGAACAATATTCATTTATAATAAATTTATGTCTGGTGAGTTTTGAAGTGTTACTATATAAATGATAAATTTCAAGGTCATTTTCTAAAGCTTCTCCACTTTTATATTGAATAATTTTCTTAGAAATTATGCCACATACATAGTCAATATTAATAAAATCTGTTCTATGTGAATTCAGGACAGTTTGTTTTGTTGGTATAACTTCTTTAACATGTGAATTATTATACCTTCTATAATCGGCACACTTTACACATCCTTTATTAAAACCATTAAAATATGGTCCAATTAAGATTTCTTGAAGTTCGAATCTTATTCTGTAATAGCTTTTCATTCTATTAATGCAATAATTTGTAATATCGTATTCAGTATCAATTTTAGATTCATCTAATAAACTAATTATTAGTCCTATGTTACTAGATTCAATTTTTTTTGATGACCAACATTCCTGATGAAATAGTGTGAATTGTCCTTCTAACATCTTATTAATTTTTACAAAAAATTTTCTCGGACCTACTAATAAGATATTTTCCATTTTATTACCACCTTGTATTTAAGTTCCTATATAATATTAAACTAACAAGAACTTCATCCTTTGGCTTTATTCCAATTCGATTATTGTTCATATGTATATAACTACTACTCATCTCTGCCGCTTTTTCCTTTGTAATATATTTCTTGTTAACAAGAGTTGTTAAACTTTCAAGATGTTCACAAACTAATTCTTCCCATATTTTTGTATAACCATTGGCAGCTTCAAATCTAAACTTCTGATGTGTTTCTTTTGAAGTTGAGAGGATTTTGCTCTTAAATTTCCCATCATTGAAAAATTCCAACCAACTATTTGCATAAGAATAAGCATATTTGGCAGGATCAATTTTGTAGTACTCGCAAAACTTAGTAATATATAAATTCATAAAATTATATGCTATTATTAACTTTTCATAATATGAAAGTGATCTTATAGATAATATTTTCATAATTAGCAAACTTGACTTATAAAAAAACTCCTCAGAAATCCTAATTCCTTGAGAACCTCCATACCTTTCAATTTCTGGGTTGTATTGTTCCCAGATTGCCCTATTATTCAATTGAATCTTTTTAGAACCTACGTTTTCCTTATTGACCCAGTAATTATAATCTTTATCATCGATTAATCTTTTGCTTGATGGATTTTTGTTTAAAAAATCCCCAACCACACTAGTAATATATTGAAGTTCATTTGAATTAGAATTCTTTTTATTAAAGCTAAATCTAACCCTTAAGTGATTACCTTTCTCCCAATATCGAATAAAAAAAAACTTACACAATTTATCGGTATCTAATAAGTTTGAAATTATTGGATTTAGTAAATTCTTAATTAAGTAATCATGTTTTTCGAATTCCTGGTAATAAATATGTAAACTTTTCCATTCTACCATTTCATTCTCCATTTCTTAAAAAGGGATACAATTAAAAAATAATTGTATCCCTAATTTATTAATTTATATAATATTTCTCATTATGCACTCTTTTCTAAAGGACCCATATCAGGGGAACATGATGTACCGTTACATGCACTACAGAACCCTACTTCTGGCAAATCGCCATCTAGTAAATCAATATCTTCAATCTCTGGTAGTTCTAAATTTTCTAATTTCATTTTCAAGTTCATCTTATATCACCTCCTTTCATTTTTTAGGAACTTATAATATTCCAACAAAACAATACCAATATCACAAACGCTTGGTATAATGCTAAATATATTTTTCACTGTCAATTTTCTATAAGCTTTTTTCTAAAGGGCCCATATCAGGGGAGCATGATGTACCGTTACATGCACTACAGAACCCTACTTCTGGTAAATCGCCATCTAATAAATCAACATCCTCAATCTCAGGTAATTCTAAGCTCTCTAATTTCATTTTCAAGTTCATTGAATTATTCACCTCCTTTCAAATTTATGGAAACTAAATTAATTCCTAAACAATGCCCTATACAGCAATGCTCAGGTTTAATGATTGCTGTTATTCCTTTTTCTCTTAAACTACTCTTCAAAATTTTGTAAGCTTCTTTATACTTATTTTCGATATTGAAAAGATTAGACTTCGCTTTTTCAGATTCTAATGTCTTAATTATAGCTTTAACACTAGAATCATTTAGATCCACTCCAACAGAACTAATTTTGGTCCCATTATAAAGATATATACTAGTTTCATATAAGGCATTTTCAACCAATTCAAAATGTATTATTTTTGTATTTTTGTGTTTTTCTTGAAGGCTTAGGTATAAAAAAGAAGCTTCCTGAGAGTAGTTTTGACATTCAACTTCAACTTTCTCATATAAACCTTCTAATAATTGAGAATTTAATAATGCTTTATATGCAGCCTCTTCATAAGTAATACCTGTTCCATAAACATTACCTCCTTCTTTGTCCTCAATTCTCTCGCATAAGGCAGAATATAGAGCATCTAAATACTTTACACCATATCCCTCATACCTATTTCCAGTTGCCCTATCACTTATTAAACTTCTTTTTAGAGGCATTTGTACTATTTCTAAATATTCTTCATCTAGTAAGTTATTTAATTTTAAAAAATCTTTTACGTTCTTTACCCATTCCGAAGAATTAGAATTGGTAGAGGAATTCGACTTCCTACGCTTTATATAATTTCCTGATGGTAAGTTAATCTTTCGATATGTTAAATCACTTAAATTTAATTTATAAAAAGGATATTCATCATCACCGCTAGGGGATACCACAGATAAGAACGCTTTAAATGCAATAATACTAGAAATCATTTTCTCCTCAATTTTTCCTAGTTTAACTTCATTAACATACTTATTAATACAATTTAAACAAGGTAGCTGATCAACTTTTAAGCCAGAAGTGAAAATGTTGTTTATATTTAATATTACTTTTATATTTTTATTTTTAATCATATGTATATATTTCAAAATATTCTGTACACTTCCATTAATATTTAAATAGATTATTGTTTGGAAATTGTTAAGTATCTCCAAATCAATCCCTGTTATAAATTTCATTTTAGTAAAATTATATAACGGTGAGTTTTGGTAAATGGTCACTGAGTTTGCCCCATTTTCTAATAAAAAATCTCCAACGTAAATTGGCATAATACCCTCACCGATTATAAGAAAGTTATGATTTCTAAAGTTATTAAATACTTTAATTGGGTTAGTTTGTAACTCTTCTACAAATGAAATTTGTGATTTGAATCTAGTATAAATATCATTATCAATTGTTTCATCAGTCGAAATATCTCTTATTAAATCAATATCATAAAGTTTTTGAATTATATTTTTTACAATTTCTTTATGCTTCTGATTTTCTACGTTGCGAATAATTTCTTCAATGGTAAACTCTCCATTTAGAATTGGTTTTAATAATTCTAACCAAGCTCTAATTCCCTTACCTTTTATCTTATAGTTTTTCTCCCTTGTTGAAATTAATAATCCATCCTCAACTTCAATATAATTGAAATTATCTCTAATTTTAGGTTTCATTTTCCCCTCTTTTTTAACTTTTTTCCCATTATTGCACAAATAAATAGCATTATCAACTTTTTGTTATAATTTTCAGAAAATAAATGTTGTACTTTGACATTATTTAGGTTTTAATGTATTATTATTATTATTAGGAATTATCAGTTTATTTCATTGACGAGAAAAAGTAGGCCATTATCCCTGTCCCCAGAGAGTCGCTGATTGCTGAAAGGCGACGACAAATTTTGGCTGAAAATCATCTCTGAGAAGTTCTTCCGAACATAGCTTATAGTAAGAAGAACCGGCATACGGCCGTTATCCGTACTATTAATTAAGAGCCGTGTCTAAATATACACGGAATATGGGTGGTACCGCGGATTCACTCCGTCCCTGGTTTTTTTCAGGGACGTTTTTTACATTTTCAGGGCTATATAAAAAAAGTTTGTTTAAATAATATGGTTATGAGGTGGATAAAATGCTTAATGTAAATACGAAAGAATTAGCTTTAGATCGTGAGAAACGGATTAAAAATTACTGGAATGCAGAAAATGTATTTTTCCGTTCAATTGAAAATAGAAACGGTGAAAAATCTTTTGTATTCTATGAAGGTCCTCCAACAGCCAATGGGCTACCGCACGCTGGTCATGTCCTAGGACGTGT
This sequence comes from Sutcliffiella horikoshii, assembly GCF_019931755.1. Taxonomy (NCBI): domain Bacteria; kingdom Bacillati; phylum Bacillota; class Bacilli; order Caryophanales; family Bacillaceae; genus Sutcliffiella; species Sutcliffiella horikoshii. Next base: position 152,949 of record NZ_CP082921.1, read on the forward strand.
AATTAAGGATTTCGTTGCACGATATAAAACCATGCAGGGCTATCAGGTATTTCGCAAGGGCGGCTGGGACACACATGGTTTACCAGTTGAACTTGAAGTGGAGAAGCAACTAGGAATCTCAGGAAAGCAACAAATTGAAAAGTACGGTGTTGAGAAGTTCATTGAAGAATGTAAGAAGAGTGTTTTTAACTATGAAAAACAGTGGCGTGAATTTACAGAGTCTATTGGTTACTGGCTCGATATGGATAATCCCTATGTTACGCTTGAAAACAAATACATTGAAAGTGTTTGGTATATCCTAAGTAATCTTCATAATCGTGGACTTTTGTACAAGGGTCACCGAGTGACGCCATATTGTCCTAGTTGTCAGACTACATTAAGCTCTCATGAAGTAGCCCAAGGCTATAAAGATGTCAAAGACCTTTCTGCTACAGCAAAATTTAAGGTTTTAGGTAAAGAAAACGAATTCTTCTTAGGTTGGACAACAACTCCCTGGACCTTGCCGGCAAATGTAGCGCTAGCTGTAAACACTGAGCTAATATACATAAAAGCTAAGAAGGATGATGAGATATACATTGTTTCAGAAGCTTTAGCAGAGAAAAACCTTGGTAAAGACTTTGAAGTAATATCTAAACATAAAGGAAGCGAATTGATAAATATCAGATATACAGCACCATTTCCATTTATGAAACCTGAGCGTGGTCACTTTATTGTCGAGGCAGATTTTGTTAACAATAAAAGTGGTACTGGTATTGTCCACATCGCACCCGCCTATGGTGAAGATGATTATAATTTAGTTAAAAAAAATAATCTCTCTTTTTTCAATATTGTTGATGATCAAGGGAAATATTTAAAGGATATCCCTATTTTTGCTGGTCGTTTTGTGAAAGACTGTGACGTTGATATCGTAAAATACTTAGCAAATTCAGGACTTCTTTTCCATAAAGAAAAATATAATCATAGTTATCCACATTGTTGGCGGTGTGACTCTCCATTACTTTATTATGCTATTGAAAGTTGGTTCATTAAAACTACAGAGTTAAAAGATAAATTCTTAGAAAACAACCAGGAAGTTGACTGGTATCCAAAACACATAAAAGATGGACGTTTTGGAAACTTTCTAGAAAACATGGTTGACTGGAATATAGGTAGAAATCGTTACTGGGGGACTCCACTTCCTGTATGGATTTGTGATGATTGTGATCACCAATATGCCCCAGATAGTATGGAAAATCTTCAAGAAAATGCTATAGGTGAAATTAGGGACTTGGATTTACATAAGCCTTATGTAGATCGAGTTCAACTAAAATGTAAAAAATGTAAAGGTACAATGAATCGTGTTTCAGAAGTGATCGACGTCTGGTTTGACAGTGGTTCTATGCCATTTGCACAGCATCATTATCCGTTTGAAAACAAAGAACAATTTGAAAAACAGTTTCCTGCAGATGTAATCTGCGAGGGAATTGATCAAACCCGCGGGTGGTTTTACAGTTTGTTAGCTGTTTCTACGTTGTTTACGGGTAAACTCCCTTACAAACGAGTTCTTTCAACAGGGCATATTTTGGATGAAGAAGGGCGTAAAATGTCAAAAAGCAAAGGAAATGCACTTAACCCAATGGAACTAGTTAATAAGTTTGGTGCGGACGCCTTGCGTTGGGCACTTTTAGCTGATAGTGCACCATGGAATAATAAGAGATTTTCCGAGAGGGTCGTGATGGAAGCTAAATCGAAATTAATTGATACTCTTGTAAACACTCATGGCTTTTACACGCTTTATGCTAATATCGACGGGTACCATTTCAATGAGAGTGAAGTTGGTGAGAAGACACTACTTGACCATTGGGTTATATCTCGTTTAAATAGTGTTTCCGCTGTTGTAAATGATGCATTGGATGAATACGACTTTACAAAAGCCGCGAAAGCACTAGAAAAATACGTAGATGATATAAGTAACTGGTACATTCGTCGTTCCAGAGATCGTTTTTGGAAAGAAGGGTTAACAGAATCCAAAAAAGCTGCTTATCATACACTTCATCAAGTGCTTGTTCAGACGAGTAAGCTTTTTGCTCCCTTTATACCGTTTCTCGCAGATGACATCCATATAAATTTGACTGGCGAAAGTGTGCATCTTGCTAATTATCCAAAAATTGATAATAAAAAAGTAGATATACAATTAGAAAGGGATATGGAAGAAGTATTACAAGTGGTGGAATTAGTACGTGGGATTCGAAATACAGAAACTATTAAGACAAAACAACCACTATCTCAACTTACAATAATCCCTTCTAACCCAGATAAAGGAAAAAAAATAAAAGACTACATTAGTATTATTCAAGATGAGATCAACGTAAAAGAAGTTGTAGTTAAGGAATCTTCTGATCATCTTTTAAGGTATGATATAAAGCTGAACTACCGATTAGCAGGACCTGTACTCGGAAATAAAATAAGTGTTGTAAAAGCTTATTTAGAAACGATGTCTGATGAAGAAGTAGCAAAGGTTGTTAAAGGTGATAAGGTAATCATACCCAATGCTGATGGAGAGATTGAGGTATCGCTAGATTTACTAAATATCGAACGTGTAGCTGATTCCGGCCTTTCAATGGAATCTAATCAAAACTTTCACGTTGTCCTAGATACGACAATCACTGAAGAGCTTCGACTAGAAGGGTTGGCTCGAGAAGTGATTCGAGTTATACAAGATGACCGTAAAAAACAAAGTTTACCAATCGATCTTCGTGTTGACATTACCCTTGATGGAGACGAAGATGTAAAGAAAGCAATTCAACAAAATGAGAATGTGATACGTGAAAACGTTCTTGTGAACGACCTTATTTTTGGTAAAACAGATACAATGAAAGAATTTTCAATTGGAAAAAATAAAGTAAGGGTATCAATCCATATATAGAACGTATTAAACATTTAAGTATGCCCAAAATATCGTCAATATCAAGTAAGTAGTGCCCTAAAATTAACTTTAGTTATTTAACATGTAATATATAATGAAGGTACGAAAAATATAACATTAATATTAAAGAACAGAAGTCAGGACCCTTAACATGTCTCCATTTTCTACGTTTTGGGAACTATTTCTAAGTTGGAAAATAAATACATAAAGAGCAATTCCTTTGATTGTACAAAAGGGAGTTGCTCTTTATCGTTAATAATTTTTAGAAAACCTGAACTACGATTCCACACTACGTTAAAGGAGGAATTTGATAGAATAATCACTTTCAGAAGGAAATTCATCTAGCCTAAACGGGGAGGATAGTTCTTTTTGTTATCGTTATTTAGTAACAAACCTGTTTCAGATCCAGATAGAAATAAGAGAAGGTGCTCGTGTTATTTATGTTCCTTTTGCCTGGTTCTATTTTCAATTTACTTTACGAATAAACTGAGGATAGTATCTCCCCTGCCACTTTTTGATATATTCCTCCTAACAGACATCATTGAACAGGCAAACTCTAATCCACCTAAAGGTATATGAGGCTGCATAACAGTTGTTACTTAGTAAATATTGCTAAAATATGTGAATATAGATAAAACTATCAAATTCTTATATTTCAATGCGGGAACGCCATGGATTGGTGGGATCTTCAGGAATTCTATAGAAGTTGAGAACCTTATTGCCGCGTATTTCTTTCATCATTTTCTTCCTGAAGAGGTAATGTAGCAAATCGTAGAACTCCTTCTGCCCATCTGTCTGAAAGCTGATGAAGAGGAGGATTTAAACGTGATGACCTTGTCAGGCAATCTGTTTTAATTATGGAAGCAAGTTTAGAAGGCAAGAGTTTTAAATAACTCAAACAGCCATCGAATCACCTAAGATTCGATGGCTATGTTAAATTATGTATGTACTGGCTCCCTGTTCTGCATTAAGTGGCTCTTTCCTTCCGCCTCAATTACTTATTCAAGATAATGGCCCTTTAATGGAATATAGAGTATATAACAGCTCTTACAATGTTGTTAGTAGTTTTGTGTCAAAAAAAATGACACAAAAGTCCTTAGTGGCTACTATAAAACTTAGTAATACCAACTACTTTTGAGTAAGGACTTTTGTGTCAATAAATATTAGAAATTTTACTAAGTTTTTAAACAATGCTAATAAATAACTATCCTTCTAAACTAAAAATAGCCTTTTCGTTTTGGTAATATGGAATAAATTGTTCAGCTTTTTTCTGAAAGAAAATAGCCTCAAGTTCGTTTAACGCTTTTCGTGCTTCTGAATCCCCCAATCCTTTTAAGGATTCTATTTCATTCACTCCATCAAGTTTATAGCGATTTTTTTCAACTGAAATATCATACCGATGAACATGATCGGAGCCTGCGAGAAGTTTTGCTGTCCCAAGAGATTGTGATGATTGACCGCTCATAAATGCTTCTATAGCTTTAATTCCCCAATAACCTCTTCCCAATGCTAATTTTCTGGCACGCTCAATTGAAAATGGTTCAGATAAGCATCCTATACTTAGCACCTGAAATGTTCCTGGTTTCCAATTTAGCACTCCAATTGCCTCTACAACTGCGATTCCAACAGGGTTATTTGCCCACATTCCCCCATCTACTAGAGGGGTGCCAGACTCGGTACGCTTAGTTGGAAAAAAGGTTGGTGCCGCAGATGTTGCTAGAGCTGCTTCAACAATAGATCTCTTAAAGTCCCTCTTGAAACGGTCGTGATGTGCGGTTTTATACAAATATACTTCCCCGGTCTCTAAATTTAACGATGGAATCATCACCCGGGTTTTACACTCACCTATTTTTTTTGAGCCAAAACAATTTATTAAGGCAGCTTCTAACGGATTTTGACTATATTTTGCCCATCCAATTTGTCTTAGTGTTTTCAATAATGAATTCCCTTTAAAGATTGATGGGCCTTCACTTTCATAGAAGGTAAGTATTTCCTTTGCACTCATTCCACATGCTAATCCTAGCGCAATAATACCGCCAGTAGAGGTACCAACAATAAGATCAAAATAATCTCCTATGTTGCCCTCTATTTCATCCTCAATAGAAGCTAAAAAGGAAGATGGAAAGACTCCCTTTATTCCACCACCATCAATGGTTAACACTTTCTTCATTTATTTTCCCCCTCTTTTTAATCGGTTCAAAGTGTTCACCGCCTCCTAACCATTCTCCTGTTGCGTGCCACAATTCATAGTAGTATAGCCAAAGGCTTGTCCAGGGGATAATAGTTTCAGCGATATACATATTTTTTGACCATTCTTTTTTTCTTGGTCGGAACAAACAAAGTTTTAGTCCCGGATATACATGAGGGATATTCTCCTCTCCTCTTTTCGTTAGCTGAGGAGATTGAACTTTGACGCATGGTTGCGTCATGGCAAGCGAGTACGAAACTTGAACCGTATAAGTAGCACTAATTTCAGTAGGTGTAAGGTTACCAGTCCATATTGCCGTATTCTTCTTCCAACTAACTTCAAATGAAGGGAACAATTTTTCCATCGCAATTACTTGGTTTCCTAAAGCTAGGTAGTCTTTCTTGAAATACTTACTCTTATTGGCCATAGAATGTATTCGTCCTTACCTGAACCGTATTTTCTTTAGAAGCTGCTACCAGTACCCCGGAAGATGCGATGAATAGCGTATTGGCTGTTCTATTTTTCTCGACCAATTCCGCCTGCTCTTTGAGGCTTTCCTCAATGATGGTCTCTCCAAACATAAGCTTTAGCTCTGTCGCAACATCTTTTATCCCTTCCAATTTATTTAATTTATTCCAATGCTGTTTAAAGTCACGAATAAAATCTAAAAATTTTTCATATAAATCAGGCCGACCTTCCCAACGCTCACTTAATTCTTCCTCTTTGTTGGTTGGATTGAACACCTTCAAACGCCCATCTTGAGGAATATTAAGTATAACTTTTTCCAAGATACCATCAATGGCTTCGTTAACGGAAACCTCTCCGTTATAATACATCCCGGCAAATGTAGTTAGAACAATGCTTATTGGAGCAAATTCTAAGTCATCTTCGAAATAGATGTCCCTGTAACGTTTAATTAGCTGGACTGCACGTTTTAACGGGGGCTTACGGTTTAGATCTTCGTCAATAGGTAGTGGCTGAATAGAAGCTGCCTTCTTTTCCATAAGTACATGCCAATATTGTTCTAATTGATCATTAAACCACTGGGCATAACCTTTTGGATTGCTATCCTTCCAGTCTTCTGCTTTTCTGTCCGGCACTTTTACATTGGTGTTATTTCCTTTATCAGTGGGATGAGCAGGCAGAATATCCATATGAAACTCATTTGCGTAATTTAGTCGAATGCAACGATTTTTTCTTTCCACCATTTTCTTGTATGTTTCGTGTTCTCTGAGGCGTCTTTCAATTGAATCTAGAAGTTTGATGGGGTCTTTTCCTTGCCAGCTTTCATTAATTTCACAAACAAGGTCAAGATCGTATTCTTGTTGTTTACGTGGTTTGACAGTGGTGTTAATGCTTAGGGATCCTTGAGGATAAATAAGTACGTCTTTCCCCTTGAAGTATGTTTCATCTTTTGATAACCAAGTACCTACTGATAGGTATCTATTTTCTGCTAGTTCTCGCTGCGATTTGCTTATTTGAAGCTTTTGTCCGACACGTTGCAATAAATCGTCTAACTGATTATTAAAGTTATCAAACATATATGTCCCCCTCTAAAACGAATGTTTGTTCTACCTTTAATCATTATATCCTAACCTTTTTTATTCGGTCAACAAAATATCAATATATAGTATGTTTAATAAAAATAAAACACTTTATATAGTGTGTTATTTTTATTGTATATGAAACATACTACTGCATCTGAAGCAAGGCGCCTATATTTAACTACGAGTAGAATAAAAGTTAATAGATAGGAAAATTTGTTTTTTATCTAGTTCCCTTCGTCCAAATTCATCATTTTCTCTAAGGGAAATTCAATGTTTTAGAGGATTTATAGAAGGGAAATGTTCGATTTGCTTGTTTGTTAAAAGAGAAACACAACTGTATTTTTATCTTTGAACACAAATAAAAAAATGGAGTGAAGGACAGTGGCAAGTAAACTAATGACTTATTATCGAGCAAAGAGAGAACTTGAAAGACTGAACCGGTATATTTCACTGGTCGATGAGTATCCAAGCACTACACTGGAACAATGGATTATTAAAGAATATGCAATTACTAATAGTCTGGTAGAAGTAGCAAGAAGAGCTAATGAGAATGGACTTAGAATAAATGGAGAAATGGAAATAGATCGAGACTATGTGGTGTTTGTTGTAGACTCCAAACCTAAGTCAGATGATGATCTACATAAGCTTTTACGAAGTGCTTATAGAGCTAAATCTAGGGCAATAAAAAATAGATACCTTTAAGAGCTAGAAAGGACACGACTAACTCCGTAAGAAAAACTAGTTGAATTGATGTAATAGAAAGATATATATTCTTAGGAGTAGCAATCCGGCTTATTCTTTTTTGATAAGTAAAGTCCAACTACATACCTTCGCAGTTGGACTTACTAAACACACACTATATTTATCTCAACTCATCATCTAAAGGGACAATAATTTCATCTAATGTCTTTCTCCATTGACGCTTCATTTCTGGCCCGTATTTGAACGGCACTGCCTCTGGATGTACGGCTTTATATTTATTGAAGTCTTTGCTGTCGATGATTCCCCCGATATTCGGTATTGGCTCTGTTCCTATCTGATATTGAACTGCAGAGGCATGCAGCTCTCGCTCTTCCACAAACCAAGTATTCGCGAAATCCTCAATCCCTTTATTGTAATACTGGGTAAAGTAACGACGTTTAACGACAAAAATATCTTCCTCTCCATCTATTTCTTTGTCATCAATAGCGTTTAAAATGGATCGGTAGACCTCTTTAACAACTTCTGATTTTTTTAACTTTTGAAGTGCCTTTTCAATCTCAGATCGGATATTCTGGTTGTTTGCAGAATACGTACCCAATAACTGGTCAATATAGGTTGAATCAATGTCATAGAGTTTAATCGCATTTTCTCCATAGAATTCAATGCCTGAGAAATCTGGGCTCGGACCCTCACCTTCTTCTTCATCTATCAACGATCCCTTTACGGTATTGTACACACCGATATATTCCTCTAAAGTCCTCACCTGTTCTTGAAGGACTTTTGATTTCTCCATGTCATCATTGTATTCATCATACGTAACTAGAGCTTCAAAGGCATTATTTAACTCTTGGAAAGCTTTTACGAACTCGATTCGGTCTTCAAGAGAAGAATGTTCGTTAATGTCTGTAGGATTGGGAACTAAAGTATGCAGTGACTTGTGAGCTTTTTTGAAACGTTTTTTTGATTCGTCATACGTCGGATAAACAAGTTGGGAATCATCGTTTTCATTGGAGTATAATTTCGTTGCATCCTTTACATTCTGCTCCATCGATGAAGGTTTACGGAATGTTACAATCAATCCCTTCGTCTTTCCAGGATACGTTCGATTGGTGCGAGAAAAGGCTTGGATTAAGTTGGCATAACTTAAATTACGGTCCACAAATAACGTTTGAATAGTTGGTGCATCAAATCCAGTTAGCAAGCGATCTACAACAATGACTATATCAATTTGTTTCCCGAATTCTTTAAATTCTGCTCTTTTACGAGCTAAACGGTTGTTAATATCACCGTTGTATCGTTCGATATCTTCGATCGACCAAGCTGTTTGATAATAATGGTTATACTCTTTTATAATTCCCTTCATTTCATCATGAAATTGCGTAGAGTTTTCTTCGTTTTCTTGTATCGAATAGGTAATTGCAATTCTTGGGAAATCGGGATCATCTATCGTACGACCTGTCCGAATTGGTTGACCTGCAAATTCGGTTGTTAACCATTCCGAATTTTTTGTCATTTCCTTAATTGCATGATAGTATCGTTTCGCCATATCAATCGAACTAGTTGTTAAAATGGCAGACTTTTGTGGACGGCCATTTTTAAAGTCGAATTTCGTGTAGGTGTTATCTGGTCGAAAAATCTTATGAATAACTTTTTGAATATGTTCATCACTTTCATATGAAGAGTTCGGAATATATGTTTCCTTCTCTATCCCATCCATCTTATCAATCATTTCGTTCAATTCGTCATCACTACAATCGGCAAATTTTTCATTCTGACGCAGTTGATTAAAAATAGAATTATATAATGAAGTGGATTCAATCGTATCTTCGTGTTCTACTTGAAACCCTAAAACTGATCCATCCTCTAACGCATTCTTAATGGTATAGGTATGAAGAATTTCCCCATACTGATCACGCGTGGTCCGTGCCAATTGACCTTTCGCTTGTTTTTTATTTTCATTAAAAATTGGCGTACCTGTAAAACCGAACCATGTAGAGTTTGGAAAGAATCCCTTAATGGCTTCCATTCCTTCTGCACTTAACGCTCGGTGACATTCATCCACGACAAAAACAATATGCTGCCCAATCAATTTCTTAAAGCGCTGGGTGCCACTTTTTTCTTCTTGTTTTTGAGCAATTCGCAAAGCAGATTCTAATTTTTGGCGTGTGGTAATAATGACTGTATTGGAATTGGCATCAGATAACAGAGTCTCACTTAGCTTCTTAGCACTCTTTGTCCCAACTATTAAGCTATTAGACTTAGCTTTGCCCGAAGAAATACCCGTATTAAACTCTGAAGCAAACTTAGTGAATTCCGTTGTTGTTTGATTGTCTAAGTCTTTTCGGTCAATAATCATAATTGTACGATCAACACCGGGTTTACGAGCTAATAGCTTCGTAGAAACAAAACTTGTTAACGTTTTTCCTGAACCGGTCGCATGCCAAACAAATCCAGATTCGCGTTTCATGGCAGATGTAAACAAAGCCTCAATCGCATGAATTTGATACGGATGTAAAACCATCAAGGCTTTATTGTCCTGATCTTCACTGACGATTGTATAATTAGCAATCAAACGGTGTGCATCTGGAATGTTAAGAACTTGTTTCACAAATTCATAGAGGTTTTCCACTTTTCGGTTATCGGTGGTCCTCCAGCTAAAGACAAATTTCTTATGCATGTCTTTTGGCATCGCATTAGCAAAATACCGTGTCGTTTGTTCGTTCGAAATGACAAATAACTGAAGCGTAGAAAAGATATTGTTTCGAAACATCCCTTCCTCTGCGTATTTCTTGATTTGATTGTAGGCTTGGAATACTCCGTCTTTGGCGTTTACCTGTTTTAATTCAATTTGAACGATTGGCAGCCCATTGATCAAGAGTGTCACGTCAAATCGGCGATCCCGGCCGTCAGCATCTACCTTTTGTTTGGCAATCTGGTGCACCACTTCGTATGTAGAGATTCCACCCCCAATATCTTGGTTGGAATACAAAATCAGCGACATTGAGCCTAAAGATACATCATCTCGTTCTATCGTAATCCGAGCAATTCCGTTCTCACCCTTCAGCCACCTCGCAGCATCAAAGGGAGTCAGTGTTTTTGAGAGCAATTCTGTCTTAATCGAATCAAACTCTTTATCAGAAATGGGTTGTTCCCCAATTTCTGATAAATTATTTTGTGTGATTTTTTGACGCAAGTTCCTCCAAAGATCTTCTTCAGACTTTAAATCCGGACGATAATTCCACTGATTATGCCCTTCCCCCAGCACTTCAATCAATCGACGTTCCACTGCAAGTTCATCATTATGTGCAATTTTTGTCACATTACTCCCTCTTTTCTATCTCTTTAAACAAACATCCTTTGCAGAAATGCTTTTTTCGTTTCTTTTAAGGCATCCAATTCTCGTTGATGAAGACTAATAGTGTTGTCTAGTTGTTTAAAGAAGTTTCCGATTTTAGTTTGTTCTGCTCCTTCAGGCACGCTGATAATTGCTTCTTTTAAATCAATTGAATTAATTGATTCAAATGTAGACCCTGTACTATATCTCGTCCAAAATCCATTAGATTTCATTTTAACTAGTGTTTGGAAAATAAATTCATTCCCCTTAATTCCTGCAACTCCCCGTCCCAGGACAACGTCATATTGAGTTTTCCCAACGTCTCCAACTGGAGCACGAACACTTAGGATGATATCTCCTTTAATTGCAGTTTTAGTAACTTGAGTAGTCCAAACACGTGGTGTAACCCAACCATTCTTTATATCTGCATTACCCTGAACTAAAATATGGTCATTGGGATTTACCGTATAATTTTCTCCATTGGGCGATTGTCCCATAGTAATATTTACAATCTCACCCAACTTACACTTTTCCCACTTTTCATTAAATCCAGGAAAGCGTACTTCTGGCACGGACTCCCCTTCTTTTGGAAACATTTTTTGTAAGAACCCTTGTTTTGTTTGTTTGAGGGTGGTTAGTTCTTGCTGATGAAGAGCGATCATCTCGTCTTGTTGTTTAAAAAAGTTACCGATTTTGATTTGTTCGTTATTTGACGGAAAAGAAAACTGCATCTTCTTAAATTCCCCAGTAGTAATTTGGTTAATAGTAGCTCCCAGATTCTTATTAATTTCAATAGCAAACTGATTTGAATCTAATAATGCATTAGTAAATGAAGGTATCTTAGATTGAATACCAGTCATAAAAGCACCGATAACTGTATTATCCATTTTTTTCTTAACTGAAGCATGTTTACCGATTAAGTTTCGAGATCCGTTCCGAACTACAACAATAATATCTCCAATTACAACGTTCCGAGAATTCACAACTTTTGGGTCAACATATACATTATCTGCATCTACTATTTCTCCGTTTTTTACATTTGAGGATCTTAATACTAATGTACCTTTTTTGGTAATATTATCTGGAGAATACGTTAAACCGGAATAAAATTCTACATTATCTCCAAACTTACGTTGTTCCCACTCTCCAGTGAATCCTGAAAATCGAATTTCTGGTTTTAGCTTACTTTTCACGACTAAACACCTCTAATGCACCTTTAATCCATTCTGCGTTTTCTTCATCAAATTGCAGCGAAGAAATCATACCAAAAAGACTAGACTCTAGTTCTGCTTTTTCTTTACGAATATCTTTAATGGCTGATCCAATTGTAGCCATATCCACAGCTATTTCTTCCTCAAATGTGTCTACGTAACGAGGAATATTTAAATTAAAATCATTCTCTTTGATTTCATCAAATGAAGCTACGTGACTATATTTTTCAACATTTTCTCGTTTTCTATATGTTTCAACAATCTTATCTAGATTTTCTTTGGAAAGTTTGTTTTGATTCTTCCCTTTTATAAAATCTTTACTAGCATCTATAAATAGGACATCGCGCGTTTCACGATTCTTCTTCAGGATAATGACTGTAGTGGGGATTGATGTTCCAAAGAATAAATTTCCTGGCACTCCAATAACCGCATCAACACTGCCATCTTCCAAAAGTTTCTTTCGAATCACCCCTTCTGCAGCTCCTCGGAACAGAACCCCATGTGGTAAGACGATGGCCATCGTTCCTGAATCTTTTAAATGATAGAACCCATGTAAAAGGAAGGCAAAGTCTGCTTTTGATTTTGGTGCTAACTTTCCGTAACGATTGAAACGAGAATCATCTAAAAACGTATCATCTGCAGACCATTTTGCAGAGTAAGGTGGGTTCATAAGAACGGAATCAAAGGTATAGGGCTCATCTGTTGGCCAGTCTTTATTCAGTGTATCCCCATTACGTACACGCATATCTTCTTTATCTACACCATGTAGTATCAAGTTCATTTTTGCTAAGTTGTAAGTTGTTGTATTTAGCTCTTGTCCATGATACTTCACGCTATCTGGGTAATTGATATAGTTTCGAATGTTCAACATTAACGAACCCGATCCCATGGTTGGATCATATACGCTAAACAATCTTTTTTCTTCTTGACCCATCGCGGCAATGCGAGCCATCATGTCAGAAACTTCATGAGGCGTGTAGAATTCTCCAGCTTTTTTCCCAGCTTCTGAGGCAAATTGACCGATCAAGAATTCATAGGCATCTCCAATGACGTCTCCATCATGTCCCATCAAATCGACATCGTTAAGTTTTTTTAGAACTTCTGTAATGGTAATGTTTCGTTGTTGATCATCTGAACCGAGTTTTTTTGATTTCAGATCTACGTCATCAAACAACCCATTAAATTGATCATATTTCGTTGCTAAATCTATAAAGGCTTTATTCAAGTCATTCAACTGAAACGTATTTTGCTTCGCTTGATCAGTTAACACGGTGAATAAGTGTTCTGGAGCAATATCATAGCCTAGTGTATCTACTAAGGTTTCAATCAAATCATCCTTGACTTCTTCGTCCGCTAACAAATTTCTGTACAATTGAGTTTGTTTAGTTTGTGTGTTGTATTCTTCTAGTGACTCGTCAGCGATGACCACTACTTTTTCTAATAACTTATCAGACAAGTACTTGTAAAAAATCAATCCTAATAAGTAGTTTTTATACTCGGATGCATCCATTTTGCTTCGCAAGTTGTCTGCGGCACTAAATAATTTTTGGTTTAATCCTGCCATGTTTCGTTCCCCACTTCTTTTTTGTTTGACTAGTAATCTAGTTTTCTCAAAATCTCTAAATATAGCTGTTCCTCAAGGTCTGCTTGTTTCTTAGCTAGGGCTTGCTGCTTTCTTAAATAAAAGTAAGCTTTTCCAATTGTCCGTTGTTTCTCAAGAGTTGGTAGCTTGATTTCCAACTCTTTTAGTATGGATGGGGTCAATTTAGGTACAGTACTTCCTTGCATGCTAATAGCCATCTGCTTTTTCATTGAGTGTGACTCGTTCAACGCATAACATAAATAGCTGCTATCCAACCCATCGTGCTTAATAATGAGTTTCGCGAAGTTTTGGTTGATAATCTTCCCTTGGTTTACGTCACTCACTATTCCGGCTTTGGAACTTACAAAACTAAAAACAACATCTCCAGCACGACTTATGTAACCATCATATTGATTTTCATCATTACTAGTACGAGTTTTATTGTTTAGAAATAATCCTTCTAAATCATGGATTAAATCTTCGTACGAATAAGCCACTAAAGTTAAATCGCCTTTCTCGTTTCCCCTAGATAAGTTTCTACCAATTTTAACGGTTACCACATCTTCAAGTTTCATATCCCGCCCTCTTTTATGTAATTCTCTGAAATTACAATTAAATCGTATCACTCATAAATTAATTCGTCAACAATTTAAACGTAATTTCAAAGAATTACATCAAATTTGTTGGGTGTATCATCCTCTTCAACTTTTAAATAAAGCCAATAGGTTGTCCCACTTTTGTCATTTTTTAAATCCAGAAGTGGAAAGGAAGGTTGCCGCCCTTGATGTCAGCAGTGGACCAAAAACATGGCAACGAATCTACTAGCTGCATTAAATAGAATTAAGCTAACAAGGGAAATTACTGAACAAACTTAATTACAAGGTAACACTATTTTCAGATGTGTAGCCCCCACTAAAATAAAAAAATCGATCCTCAGGTCTTTCTCAGTTAGTTGTACTTTCACAGACATTACAGAACGCTTCTTTTGAAATCCCTATAGATGTTGTAGAGTCTGTAGGTTTGGACTTCTCTTTTTTGTAAAGGTACTAATATAGGGTTATACTCTAGTATTTTATCTATCGATTCTAAAGTACTTATATATAAGAGTAATATTCTAATCTTTCCTATACCTTCACGGGATCTTTTAACATAGCTTGTAGTTCTTTTATAATTTGTCTTGCACTCTCTTCACTTAAGACAATCTTCCCGCCGGCTAATGACAAATTTGTTTTTTCAACTTTTCCTGACACTAAACATTCATTATATGCTTGGTACTTTTTAAGTATGATTTTATCGTTATCTACAAATATTTCTAATGGATCACCTATTGCAATTTCCTGTACCCTCCTAAGTTCCATAGGTATTACAACTCTACCTAAGGCATCTACTTTTCGAGTAATTCCAGTTGACTTCATAAGAACTTCATCCTCTTATGTGATATGA